>NZ_JBDNAI010000076.1:0-3078 GCF_039768515.1 Wenyingzhuangia sp. | reverse complement strand
TTAGACAAGCTGTTGCATGTATTTCTGATAAAGAATTCGTGTTAAACAACATTCTTCAAGGTGTTGCTGTAAATATGGATGGTCAAATGCCTGAAGCTCTAACAGCTTGGGTTGCACCTGTAACAGGTGTCCTTGCTGATTGTGCTGGCCTTAATGCTGAAGAGAGATTCAACAAATCAGTTGAAATTCTTCAAGCAGGCGGTTGGACAGCTTCAGACTGGGGTTCCCATGCTGGTGGTGCTGAAAGAGCAGTGGCTCCTACAGGAATTAAAGGACCAGGAGGAGTAACACCTCCATCAGACATGTTGCTATATGCACCAGGTGCTGGTTATGATCCATTGAGATCAACAATGTCCTTATTCATTGCTGACTGGATGCAACAACTCGGACTTGACGTAACAGCGAGACCAACAGGTTTCAACGTTATTGTTGACAAAGTGTTTACACCAGAAAACTGTGAGGATTGGTATTTCTACATGCTTGGTTGGGGATTAAGTGCATTCCCTAATCATCCTGGAGATTTCTTCAATTCCAAGAACGACACATGCGAAGGTGGTTACAACACACCTGGTTTTAACAACGCAGAGTTCGACGCATTAGATGCTGAATTCCAAGCTGCTAAAACTATTAGTGATGCAATAGCCCTATCGCAAAAAATGGAAGCTATATTATTTGAAGAAATGCCTTATTTGGTATTATTCAACGTACCTACACTTGAGGTATATAGAGATACTGTAGAATTTCCATTCACAGATGTATTAGACGGATTAACAGGTACAGGTGGCGGTTACGCTAGCCTTGTAAAAGTTAAGAGCTAATAAGATTAAATAAACATGGGTAGGCCTCGGCCTACCTATGTTTTTTAAGTGTTTAAAATAGGGTGAATAATGGTTGAGTATATTATTAGAAGAACATTACAGATGGTTGTAGTGTTTTTTATTTTTCTTGTTAGTTCATACTTACTATTTAATGCCATTCCAGGTAATGCATTTTCTAACTTACTTCTGAATCCAAATCTACCTCCTGATGCTTATCAAAAAGTTCTTGAAACCTATGGTTTAGATAAACCACTTGGAGAAAGAGTACAGCTTTATGTTGTTAACTTTTTTAAAGGTGATTTTGGTTATTCCTACAAATATTTTCCTAAAACTCCTATAGAGTTAATTGCTGAAAGATTACCACGTACTCTAATGCTATTTTCAGTTGTTAATATAGTCGCTTTTTATACTGGTTTTTTTATTGGAAAAATTCTTGCTTGGCGAAGAGGTTCTAAGTCTGAAACATGGATAACAATAACATCAGTTTTTTCATATACAGTTTTTTATCCATGGTTTGCTTTGATGATGCTTTGGTTTTTTGGTTATAAAATGGGTTGGTTCCCAATAGGTAAATTCCTCTATCCTGAAAAGTGGTATGATGCTCCATTTGATAGTGATGTGATATTTTCCATGATGATAAAGTTTACTGCAATTGTTTCTCTTCTACAATTTGCTTCTTATACGTTTACTAGGGGAATTGAAGCACTTTCATCTAGAAGAAATATACGCTTTGCAAGCCTTATTGTAATTTTTATTGGTAGCTACTTCTACTGGAATACTGGAGAAGCTTTAGCAAGAAAACCTTATGCTGCTGACATTGCATATCACATGATTCTTCCAGTTATGGTAGTTACAATTGTTGCATTTGCTGGAACAGCTCTTCTTACTCGTACCACAATGATGGAAGTACTTAAAGAAGATTATATTTTGACAGCTAGAGCAAAAGGTATTAGTCAAAAAAGAATCAGAGATAGACATGCTGCTAGAACAGCTCTATTACCAGTTGTTACGTCATTTATCTTTACAATAGTTACAATTATCGATGGTTCAGTTCTTACCGAACAAATCTTTTCTTGGCCAGGAATGGGACAACTTCTTTTACAAGCCGTACTAGAAGAGGATATACCTGTTGCTATGGCAGCTTTTTCTTTTGTGGGAGTATTCGCTTTAATTGCACATTTAATTGCAGATATATCATACTCCTATTTAGATCCAAGAATAAGGGTTAAATCACAAGGATAATTTATGCAAATCAATGACTCAAAAGAAAAAGAATTACAGAAACAACTAAGAAAAGAATCTGTAAAGAGAAACTGGAAACTTTTTTCCCAAAGTAAATTAGGAATGATTGGTTTAGGGATTGTTTCAGTATTTTTAATACTTGCATTACTACAACCCTTTTTATTCTTAACAGGTATTTGGAGTGAGAGTATTTATCACCCAGTCGTAGGATATGATCAGATAATTGAAAAAAAACTAGTTGTTGAGTGTCCGAAGGAATATCCTACTCCTAAATATGCAACATCTTACGATTGTCCAGCTGAAGGTGAGGTTCAGAAAAAAATGCTTTATCTTGCACAAGGTGTAGAAGTTGGAGATATGTATGATGTTTATCTTCAACCAGCTCCTCCATCTCGTAAACATCTATTAGGAACAGATTCTTTAGGACGGGATGTTTTCTCTCAGATAATGGAAGGCAGCCAAGTGGCTTTTGTTCTAGGATTACTAAGTGCAACTCTTGGAGTAGGTATATCGACAATCCTTGGAACAATTGCAGCATTCTTTGGTGGAAGAATTGACGCTTACCTCATGAGACAATCAGATTTAGTTTTAATGCTTCCAACCTTACCCCTACTTTTTATTATTTCAGCATTCGCTGAGCTTAAGATATGGCATTTAGCGGTGGTTTTAGGCGTTTTAGGAGGATTAGGTGGCTCCGTTATAACTATTAAATCTCAAGCACTCCAAGTAAAGGTGAAACCATTCGTTGATTCTGCAAGGATCACTGGTGGATCACAAAGAAAAATTATGTTTTCTCATGTGTTACCAAATGTTGCCCCGCTAGCTCTGTTATTCATGGTTTTTAGTGTTACTGGTGCAATAGCATCAGAGTCAGTATTATCATTTCTTGGATTGCTTAATATAGACATGAGTTGGGGTTTGATGATATATCTATCTCAAACTGATGGTTTTATTTTTTCAGGCCTTGAATATTGGTGGTTAATATTGCCAGCAGGGCTTTCTGTTACATTTTTAGCCG
>NZ_JBDNAI010000075.1:0-39639 GCF_039768515.1 Wenyingzhuangia sp. | reverse complement strand
GTTACCCCTGGTATTTCTACTGGATATTGAAACGATAAAAACACTCCTTTATGAGCTCTTTCGTCTGGAGACAAATCTTCCAAATCTTCTCCTTCTAAATAAATATTTCCTTCTGTTACTTCGTAATTTTCATTTCCTGCTACTACAGATGCTAAGGTACTTTTTCCAGCTCCGTTTGGTCCCATAATGGCATGAACTTCACCTGGCTTGACTTCAATATTCAATCCTTTTAAGATATTGTTATCTCCTACTTTAGCATGTAAATTTTCTATTTTTAACATTGTGTTAGCTTTTGGCTTTTTGTTTTTTTACTTGATGTGTTTTTCTATGGCTCGTTTTACTGCTTCGCTATTGTTTTCCAACACTACCTAAAACAGGAATAAACTTGACAAAATTGTGTTATCCTACACTTCCTTCTAAACTGATTTCCAATAATTTTTGTGCTTCTACAGCAAACTCCATTGGTAATTTATTTAACACTTCCTTACTAAATCCATTTACAATTAATGCAATAGCTTTTTCAGTATCAATACCACGTTGATTACAATAAAACAATTGGTCTTCCCCTATTTTACTTGTTGTTGCTTCGTGCTCTATTTGGGCCGATTTGTTTTTTACTTCTATATATGGAAAAGTGTGAGCTCCACATAAATCTCCCATCAATAAAGAATCACATTGTGAAAAGTTACGTGCATTTTCAGCTTTGGGATTTACTCTTACCAAACCACGATAACTATTGTGTGAATGTCCTGCAGATATTCCTTTAGAAATTATAGTACTCTTTGTATTGTTCCCTAGGTGTACCATTTTTGTCCCTGTATCCGCTTGTTGATAATTGTTAGTAACTGCTATGGAGTAAAATTCACCAGTCGCGTTATCTCCCTTTAAAATACAAGATGGATATTTCCAAGTTACTGCTGAACCTGTTTCTACTTGTGTCCATGATACTTTTGCGTTTTTTTCACAAACAGCCCTCTTGGTTACAAAATTATAAACACCCCCTTTACCCTCTGCATCTCCAGGAAACCAGTTCTGAACAGTAGAATACTTAATTTCTGCATCGTCTAAGGCAACCAACTCAACAACGGCAGCATGCAATTGGTTTTCGTCTCTACTTGGCGCTGTACATCCTTCCAAATAACTCACAAAAGAGCCTTCATCTGCAATAACTAAAGTACGTTCAAATTGACCTGTACCCCCCTCGTTAATTCGGAAGTACGTGGACAATTCCATTGGACAAGCCACTCCTTTTGGAATGTAACAAAAAGATCCATCTGTAAACACTGCTGAATTTAAAGCCGCGTAATAATTATCAGTTTTTGGTACTACAGAACCCATGTATTTTTTTACCAATTCTGGATGCTCTTTTATTGCCTCTGATATAGGACAGAAAATAATTCCTTTTTCATTCAGTGTCTTTTTAAAAGTTGTCGCCACAGAAACTGAATCGACGACAATATCAACGGCTATATTTTGTAATTTTTTCTGCTCATCAACTGAAATCCCTAATTTTTTGTACATTTCTAACAATTCAGAATCTACATCGTCTAAACTTTTGTTAGGATCTGCCTTTTTTGGCGCTGAATAATAACTAATGTCTTGGAAATCTGGTTTTTGATAACGAACATTAGCCCATTCTGGCTCCTCCATAGCTTCCCATTTACGAAAAGCATCTAATCTCCATTCTGTCATCCATTGGGGCTCTTCTTTTTTTGCAGAAATGGCACGAATAACATCTTCATTTAATCCCTTAGGAAAAGTCTCTGCGTCCAAATAAGTATAAAACCCATACTCATATTCTTGGGTTTTTAGTTCTTCCCTTAAATCGTCTTCTGTGTATTTCATTTTTAGTTTCAATATTGAAAAGTAAAAAAGATTGTCGATTCGTTTGCGCCTTTAAACGCTACTCACCTGCTTTGATTTCTATTTTACTTTTGTTTTAAACTTATAAATTCTTTATTCTGTATCTTTTCAAAAACCTACCATTTCTATTTGGTAATTTTGGTCTGCTAACCTGTTTGGGCTATAATGAAAAGCTTTCTCCACAACCACATGTTCTATTGGCATTGGGATTGTTAAAAACAAATCCAGTTCCGTTTAACCCTCCAGAATATTCTAAAGTAGTCCCAACTAAGTATAAAAAACTTTTTTTGTCTACAATCAACTTCACACCATTGTCAACAAATACCTTATCTCCATCTTGCTCGGCTTTGTCAAACTTTAAATCGTATGACAAACCGGAACAGCCGCCGCTTTTAACACCTACCCTAACAAAATCATTAACAGCATCGAAACCCTCTTCGGTCATCAATTCGATTACTTTTTTCTTTGCTACATCTGATACCTTTATCATAACTTAATTAGATTAAACCTAAACTTGTGCAAATTTACCACTTTTAAACTGATTTTTATCATGTGGAATATGAATATTATTTATAGCGGCAATAGAGTTCATCAATGTAAAATGTATCTTTGCGCATATAAATTAATGAACACAATTTAGTTGTTGAATTAAACCTCAAAACTTTTCAAACAAAAACAACATGTTAGAAGACAAAACACCACAGAAAACAGACATAGCTAGCTTAGGAGAATTTGGATTGATACAGCACTTGACAAAGCACTTTAACATCTCCCAAAACTCAACAATAAAAGGAGTTGGTGATGACTGTGCAGTATTAGATGCGAAGGGGTTAAAGACATTGATAACTACAGATTTATTGATAGAAGGGGTTCATTTTAATTTATCTTACATGCCTTTAAAACATTTAGGGTATAAAGCGGTGATGGTAAATTTATCTGATGTGTATGCGATGAATGCAGAAGCAAGTCAGATTACAGTTTCAATAGCCTTGTCTAACCGATTTCCTTTAGAAGCTGTTGAGGAATTATACAGCGGAATCCAATTGGCTTGTTCAAAATATGATATAGATTTGGTTGGTGGAGATACGACCTCGTCAACAAAAGGATTGTTGATTAGTGTGACCGCTATTGGACATGCTGAAGAAGAAAAAATTACTTACAGAAATACCGCCAAAGAAAATGACTTGCTAGTCGTTACAGGTGATTTGGGTGCTGCATATTTAGGGTTTCAGGTTTTAGAGCGTGAAAAACAAGTATTTGAAGTAGATCCTAACAACCAGCCTGATCTAGATGCTTACACTTATTTGGTTGAGCGCCAACTAAAACCCGAAGCTAGAAAAGACATGGTTAGAATTTTAAATGATTTAGAGGTAATTCCAACTTCTATGATTGATATTTCTGACGGGCTCTCTTCTGAGGTGATCCATATTTGTCAACAATCTAAAGTAGGTTGTCATTTATACGAAGACAAACTTCCTTTAGACCCTCAAGTAATTTCTACCTGCGAGGAGTTTGATTTAAACAGTACAACAGTGGCTTTAAGCGGCGGAGAAGATTATGAATTGTTATTTACCATTGCTCAAAGTGATTTTGACAAAATCAAAGGAAACCCTCACTTGACAGTAATTGGACACATGACAGATGCTGCAAGTGGTATGAACTTAATCACCAGAGGAGCTAACCAATCTGTACCCCTAGCCGCGCAAGGCTGGAACGCCTTATTAGATCAAGATACAGAATCCTAAATCACACAAAAGGTTTATAAATAGAAAAGTCCAAATGGTATTCATTTGGATTTTTCTTGCTTTTACGAGGTTTCCTTTCACCCTCTATTCCATTATTTAGTGACAAAAACAACCTCATCATCACTCACTATAGGCTCGTTATTAAAACGCATATAAACCCTTGCCAAAGCCAACACGTCTTGCTCACAATAACGAACAATTCTTGGCAAGTCTTTTTCTTGATAATAAACGGTTCCTACTTTACTTCCGTCTATATCTCCTTTTGGACTAGGAACTCCTAACAGGTGAGTCAGTAGTTTTAGGGAGGTATAATGTTTATAATCTCCAAACTTCCACAGGTCTAAAGTATCTATGTGTGGGATTTCCCATGGTTTCTTACCAAATAAATTTAATTGTGGAGGCAAGTCTATGCCGTGTACAATCATTCTACGAGCCATAAAAGGAAAATCGAATTCTTTGGCATTGTGACCACACAATCGATGTTTTGAGCCGTTAAAATGATTGATGAGTACTTTTTTAAAATCAATCAATAGTTCTTTCTCTTCTTTAGAAGCATACGAAGTAATTCTTAGTTGATTGTTCACAAAATATCCAACAGAAATACAGACAATTTTCCCAAACTCTGCCCATATACCGGCATTGCTATAAAATTCTTCAGCTGTTATATCTTCCCCTCTTTTATAAGCAGTTTTGTTAGCAAACAATTCTTGTTCTATTATGGGAACATCTTTATATTCTTTATACTGAGAAACCGTCTCAATATCTAGAAACAACAAGTCTTCTTTATCAACATTAAAATTCATCGCGTTTTTATTTTAAAGTTAATAAAGTCTGTGAAATAAAAAAACCCACCTCAAATGAGGTGGGTTTTAAATATATTTTTGCTTGTTGAGTTTACTCCGAAATTACAGCAGTAGCTCCATCAATTTTTACATTCTCAATGATGAACAAATCAGGATCAGCAAATTGAATTTCTTGATCGTATCCTTCTAAATATAAATTATTAACAGAAGCTCCTGATGCCTTTTTAAACTGTAAAGCTCTACCCCCAACAGAAGATATAGCGGTTACGTTATTAAAAGTTGGGTTCCCGTTTTCTTTATCTCCTTCGAAGACCGTTGAAAAACCTTTAACCGTATGAGAAATGTACACATTAGTTATTCCTCCTGTCCAATTTTCTGTCCAATCTACAGAGTCATCAGAATTGTTTTCTAAGTAAACGTTCTTTGCTGAAACAGAACCTCCGTAAAACTCAACACCATCATCATCTCCATTAATAACTGCAATATTTTCAATAGTTGTTCCTGATCCTACTGCACAGAAAGAAATTCCGTTAGTTTGAGATTCAGAATCAATTTGAGCACCCGTTCCTTTTACTATTAAATATTTAATAGACCCAGAGTTGTCGTTAACTATGTCCCCTCCGTATGGGTAACTTCCTACCTCAAACTCAACATCTACACCTCCTGAAGAAATTCCTTTTCCTAAGATGGTCAATCCACCCCAATCTCCTGGCTCTCCATTTTCTGAAGAGAAAATTACAGGCATAGCAGATGTACCTGCTACAACAATTTTACCACCTTGCTCTACAATGATATTGACTTCTGCTCCACCCTGACTAGCAACAAGTTCTGTTCCAGCTTCAAAAGTTAAAGTTGCACCACTTCTTACAAATGTGGTTCCAGTCAAAGAAACAACTCCAGAAACTGATATATCTTCAGTATACTCATCGGATAAAGTTTCTTTAGCAGTTTCTCCAGATAAAGTAGCATCTTTCCAAGACCACTCTGAAACATCAAGTTTGGTTCCTTTAGAATAACTTAGATTCCCTTCAGAGACAATAAAGAATTCTTCTACTTCATTCGCATTATCATCGTTACAGCTAATAAATAATGATGCAAAAGCCAAAATTGATAAATTTAATTTTTTCATTTTAATAAATTTTTTATGATTTGTTTCAACAAAGAAAGTCAATATGATAACATATATTGTTAACACCTTATTAAGTTCTTGTTAAATATAAATGGATTTTGTAAAATAATTGTTAACCAAAAAGCCCTCTGAACATACAGAGGGCTTTTTGGTTTAAATCGTTTGGAAGTTACTTAAAAAGCATAGCTCAAACTAACACCTAGGTCTAGACCTCTTTGATAAGAAGATACTGTTCTAGTAAACGTTCCTCTATTGGTTTTGATATCTTGTGTTTGGTCAATAGATGGGTTTAATAAGTTTTTAAAAGAACCTTTAATTTTAAAATTTTCAGACAATTGTTTTGACACGATTAAATCTAAAGTAACAAACCCTTTTTCTATGATCTCATCATTAAACAAAACATCACTTGAAGTTAAACTTTCGGGAGACCCCAATGAGAAAATTTTATCTGAAGAATAATTTGCAGAAATATTCACATTTAATTCCTCTTCCTTTTGATCTGAGTAACTTAATCCTCCATTGATGATATAATCAGAAGCACCTGCCAATCCTGAATTCGTTTTATTATTAAACTGAAATTCCTCTTCTAAATCTTGATGATGTAACATAAAAGTTGCATTTGCTTTTAAATCTAACTTTCCAAAATTTTCAGACTCGTAAAGATTCGATTTATTTTCAATTTCTGTTCCATAAACATTTGCTTTCTCTCCCGTGTTTGCAAAGGAAAAATAACCTGAAGACCCTCTAACTTGTCTACGGTTAATTGGATCTTGGATCATTTTATAAAACCCTGTTACCGATAACAACTCTTTTTTAGATGGGAAGAACTCCCATTTTACATCAACATTATAATTTGTTGAAGCTATTAAATCTGGATTACCTCCTGTTACCCTTCCTGTGGGTGATACATAATTAAATGGAGCTAATTCTTTAAATTCAGGCAAAGTAACAGTTTTACTAGCTGCCAAACGCAAAGTATGTTTATCGCTAAGCTCTTTTTTAACTGTAAAACTTGGTAATAAATTTTTATAGTTATTTTTATTACTTCCTGTTCTACCTGGGTAATTGTTTACATTCCAATTTATTAAATCAATAATATCTTCTTCATATCTTAAGCCTAAACCAATTGTTAACGTTTTAAATTTCATATCCGTGTTAACATATCCTGCTAAAATACTTAATTGTCCTTCGTAACTATCTTGTGGTTGATCTTTATATTCAATAATATTATTATCTAAATTTTCTTGGGTAAACCCTTCTGACAAATTATCTATGTTGGCTACCTGTAAATCAACACCAACAATTCCTAAACCATCAAACTTAGAATAAAAATCACGGGTTCTATTTCTATAATTCCCTCCAATATTAAAATGGATGACTCTATCTTCTTCATCAAATAAAGTATACTGATAATTTGCTAAGGCATTGTATTCAAAATCCTGAATACTTTGTCTAGATTTTCTTTGTTGGTAATCTCCAACAAAAGCATATTCTACAATGCCATCTTCAACTACATCATTGTGTAAAACATTATTTTCCTCTGTACCAAAGTTTACTTCATTTCTGATCCTATTCGGTTCTTCTGCTTTTACGTTATTATAACCCAATGCCCAATTAAATTTGTTTTTTTCATCAAAATGATGATCTCCTAACAGTTGATTGACCAAAATAGAAGTTTGCTTTGTGTTTTGATCTCTTACAAAAGCTCCATAGAACGCAGGCTGTTGATCTAATACATATCCTAAACCATCTCTACCCTGTTCGTAAACATTATCTGACAGTTTATTAATGTATAAATTGGTAAACTTAATATCATGATTTCGACCTATACTATACTTTAAATCTAATAGAGCAGTTGTGTTTATAGAAGCACTAAACTCCTCCGTAAAATTAAATTCTGTATTTCTAGAGTTCGATCTGTAAGAGGCAAAAGTACCTTCAGCATAATCATATGATCTAGAATGTGACAAAGATGCGATAAAAGACAAATTATCATCTTCACTAATGTCATACTTATTTCCACCTACCACTGAAAAACTATAGTCTAAAGGTACTGACTGATTTTCTGTATTCCAACTCTGACCTATCAATGCTTGCTTTGGCGTTAGGTCTGTGCTATGAAAACCAAAAGTGGTATTGTTTATGTTTTGGGTAGCTTTAAAATCTCCAAACTTTCCAACTGTATTAGAATTTATTCCAAACCCTAACCCTACCTTTATAACATCATCTCCTTTTGAATATTCTTTTGAAGTAATATTTACATGCCCCGAAGTCTGATCAGCATAAGAAACCGTTGAGTATGTTTTAGAAATTCCTACATTTTGAATAATTGATGTTGGAAATAAATTCAAGTCAATATTCTTTTTCTCCACATTGTCAGACGGTATCGGTAAACCATTCATCGTCGTAAATAGATAACGATCTCCTAATCCTCTAACAAAAACATCTCCAGAAGCTTCGTTTTTAGTGACTCCTGTTATTTTGGCTGTTGCCGCAGCTGCATCAGAAACTCCTGATTTTGAAAGCTGAATAGCTCCAATACTTTCTACTATCTCTACTTTTTCTTTTTGAACTGCTAGCAGCGCTTCTTCACTCTCTTTATTCACAACAACTGTTAATACAACAGCTTCCAAAGCATCTGCCACAGAAGTCATGGTAATGGTCATTTTTTGAACCATATCTGCTTGCACAGTAACTTGCTTTTTTACAGTTTCGTAACCCACATAATCAAAGACAAGGGTATGTACCCCTTCACTTAACATTATAGAATAATTTCCATCAAAATCTGAAGTAGTTCCTATGGTGTTATTATTATTGTCATAAATACTAACAAAGGGTAAGGGTTCTAAGTCCATGTCTTTGTCTTGTACTCTACCGGAAATTGTCCCTCTCTGTTGTGCAAATGAAACTACACTTATCAAAGTAAAAATTGTAACTAATAAATTTCTCATTATCAATGCTATATTGGTTTAAAAGCGGTGCAAAAGTCTATAAATAATAAATAAAAGAGTGTACCGTATCGTTACCTTTGTGTTAAAATATTGTTAACAGCATTCCTTTACTAACTTTAGCAAACAAATATCTTAAGTGTTTGTTAAAAACTCTTTTGTACCTTAGTCATCGAATAATTATGAAAATGAACCCTTACATCTATGGAAACAAATCAGATTAAAATACTTTTAGTAGATGACGAACCCGACATTTTAGAAATTGTAGGATACAACCTGGAAAAAGAGGGGTATAGCATATATACTGCAGAAAACGGTCTCGAGGCGATAGAACAAGCAAAAAAAATTCAACCCCATTTGATTTTACTAGACGTAATGATGCCAGAAATGGATGGTGTTGAGGCCTGTGAGAAAATTAGAGAACTCCCTGAGCTAGGAGAGGTAATCATCTCTTTTTTTACTGCAAGAGGAGAAGATTACAGTCAAGTAGCTGGGTTTGATGCTGGTGCTGATGACTATATTACCAAGCCTATCAAACCAAAATTGTTAATTAGCAAAATTAAATCTTTGTTAAGAAGGGTGAAAGACGACGGCAAAAACAACACTCAGCTTGGAGGAATTATAATTGACCGTGATGAATATTTGGTTATCAAAGACGGAAATAAGATTGTTTTACCAAGGAAAGAGTTTGAACTGTTTTCTTTACTGACCTCAAAACCCGGTAAAGTATTCAACCGAGAAGTCATTATGAGAAACGTATGGGGAGGAGATGTTGTTGTTGGAGATAGAACCATAGATGTACACATCCGAAAGCTACGCGAAAAAATTGGAGACGATCACTTTAAAACAGTAAAGGGAGTAGGATATAAGTTTGTTTTGCATGAGAATTAAAAACTTTTTCCTTTTTTCGGCTGTAACTTCTTTAATCCTTACACTATGTATAGACATCGTTGTGAGTCTTTTAATGTACTCCTCCTCAAAAGACATAGATTCTAAAACACTACTCATCTTTTCAGGAGTATTATTTATAGTGATTACTATCGTCTTAAACTACAGCCTAAATAGTTATATTCGATACAGAATAAACAAAATATACAATCAAGTCAACAGCCTTAAGAAAAGAAGAGTCTCAAACATCAATGTGAATGCAGACGAATTTGATTTTTTGGCCAGGGATATTTTAAAATATTCCTACAAAAAGAAAAAAGAAATTAACAAATTAAACTTTCGAGAAAATTACCGTAGAGACTTTCTGGGAAATGTTGCTCATGAACTAAAAACACCTTTGTTTACAGTACAAGGATATTTACTGACTCTTATTGAAGGCGCAGCAGAGAACAAAGTGATTAGAGAGAAATATTTAAACAGAGCGAACCTTGCTATTGAGAGACTCAGTGAAATCGTAGGAGACTTAGACTTAATTACTAAGCTAGAAACCAACGACTTAAAACTTAAAATAGACACTTTCAACCTTTTGACCGTGATTCAAAAAGTATTTGACTTGTTAGAAATGCAGGCTAAAAAAAAAGGTATAAACCTAACCTTAGATAGGTTTTATGACATCCCTAAGTTTGTGTTGGCTGATCAGGCAAAAATTGAACAAGTTTTAATTAATCTTGTGATGAATTCTATTAAATATGGAAAAATTAATGGAACCACAGTAGTATCCGTAGGCTATGAAGATGAAGAAAAATTAATCATTAAAATATCAGATAACGGGGAAGGAATTTCAGAAGACAATTTGCCAAGGTTATTCGAGCGCTTTTACAGAGTGGAGCAAAGTAGATCAAGAGACCAAGGTGGCTCTGGACTTGGACTGTCAATTGTAAAACATATCATAGAAGCACATGAACAAACCATCAGTGTCAATAGTACTGTAGGCGAAGGTTCTACTTTTTGCTTTACGCTTGAGAAAGCTTAAAAATGCTGATTAAACATTTCAGCATCAGATTTGAATTCATAGGAAAAGGCGACACAGCGTGCCCACTATCTACCAAAGTTATTTTAAAATCTTTTTGTGTGCTGTAGTCCGCTCTTTTTTTCTCTTTTTGGTAACTTGCTAAGTATTCTTGTTCTGTTTGACCAACAGTAGGGATATAAAAAGCTTTCTTTTCTAGGATTGCCATATCCATGATTGTACTGTAACCTGATCTAGCGACGACTTGTCTAGATGCATTTAAAGCATTTTCTAATTGGTCAGACAACAAATAATCTACAACCTTTACCTGTTTTGGAAAATTCCTTGTTGAAGGTTTTAAAGAACCTCTAACTAGCAAAACCTTGCCTTGATAACCCTGTAATTGATTCATCATAACCTCTTCCAAGGCTAGGCGTTGACCCTCTATACCTGACAACAAGATTAGCAAATCGTATTCTATTGGAACCTTGCGTTTGGTAAACCTTGACAAAACACCAATATACTTTACGTTCAACCCTATGCTTTGAGTAGACAAATCACCTGAAAGCGACCGTTCAGAGTCGTCTGGAACCCAACATTCTTTGTGTTTTTTGATGAAAAAGTGATGAATTATATTTACTATACTAGACAAAAAACCAGCCTTTATATTTAATTGATGTGTCATATAAACAGAAGGAATTCCTAAGCAATAGACCCCAAGTCTGTTGTCTGAAATAATCCCTATCGTTTCATTTTTATGCTGTTTTACATAATTTTTTATAACGCTTTTTTCTTTAAAAATAGCCTTAATTATTTTAGGAATGTTTAGAATGATAGACCACAAAAAAAATTCTTTGTATTTGATACCGTAAGAAGGAAGTTCTAGAAATTCCTCGCTAGAAAACTCTTTTTTCAGAAAAATCAAAGCATCTCCATCACAAGCAATAACGGGTTGATAACCTAAATTTAATATTTCTCTGATGAGAGGTATGCATCTAGTGGCATGACCCCAACCCCAATTTAATGGCGCTACAATAATTTTATTTTTAGCTGTTTTTGGATGGGTCATAAAAAAATGAAAGCTCTAAACACTAAGATAATAAAGATGATAACAATAACAGTCCAAAACATGACATGCTTTATCTACAACGTAAATAAAGCATATCATCTCAAAAGTTTAAGCTGTCCGAATTAAATCAAATCAAAGCCGATATCTTTTCTAAAATTCATTTTTTCAAAAGAGATTTTATCAATTGTTCTGTACGACTTTTCGAGAGCAGAATTGATATCCTCTCCAAAAGAAGTTACCGCTAAAACTCGGCCCCCATTGCTAACGATTTTTCCCTCTTTCATGGTTGTTCCAGCATGATACACTATAGACTCTTCTTCATTTTCTGTACCTGTAATGAAATGACCTTTTTCATAAGCTTCTGGATAACCTCCGGCAACCACAACTACTGTTGTTGCGGTTCTAGGGTCAACCTCGTATGATTTAGAAGCTAGGGTTTGTGTTGCTACACCTTCAAACAAATCCAATAAGTCAGAGGTAATTCTTGGTAAAACAGCCTCCGTCTCAGGGTCTCCCATACGCACATTATACTCTATCACATAAGGATCTCCTCCTATATTCATCAATCCAATGAAGATAAATCCACGATAATCAATCCCATCTTGCTGTAAACCTTCTACGGTTGGCTTAACAACTCTTTCTTCTACTTTTTGAATAAAATCTGCGTCTGCAAAAGGAACAGGGGAAATAGCTCCCATACCTCCTGTATTTAAACCAACGTCACCTTCCCCAATTCTTTTATAATCTTTCGCTGATGGTAAAACTTTATAGCCCTTCCCATCTGTTAAGACAAAAACTGATAGTTCAATACCGTCTAAAAACTCTTCGATAACAACCTTAGAAGAAGCTGCTCCAAATTTTTCATTGGTAAGCATGTCTGCCAACTCCTCTTTTGCTTCTTGTAAATTATCAATAATCAAAACTCCTTTACCTGCAGCCAATCCATCAGCCTTCAAGACAAACGGTGGATTTAAAGTCTCCAAAAACATTTGACCTTCAGTGAGTGTTTCTTTAGTAAATGCCTGATATTTTGCTGTGGGAACGCCATGTTTAAACATAAACTTCTTAGAAAAATCCTTAGACCCTTCTAATTCAGCTCCATCTTTTTTTGGTCCAATTACAGGGATATCTTTGAGGGATTCATCTGCTAAGAAAAAATCATGAACTCCCTCTACCAAAGGTGCTTCAGGTCCCACAACTACCATTTGGATTTGGTTTTCTAATACCGCTTTTTTTACTGCAGGAAAATCCGTTGGATCTATCAAAATATTATTGGCTATTCTGGCTGTACCTGCATTTCCAGGAGCGACAAACAATTTTGTCATTTTTTTACTTTCTACTAGTTTTTTTGCAAACGCGTGTTCTCTTCCTCCAGAACCTAAAATAAGAATATTCATAATTTATTTACCTTTTCCTTTTATAACCACCACTACAGTGTACATGATGATTTTAATATCAGTCCACAAAGATAGGTTATCTAAATAAACTAAGTCATACCTAGCTCTAATTTTCATTTGAGCAAAAGTATCAGCATAACCAAAACGTATTTGTCCCAAAGAAGTGATTCCTGGTCTTAAAGACTGCAATGCCGAATATTGAGGAATTTCTTCAATGATATTGTCTAAAAATTGTTGTCTTTCTGGTCTTGGACCTACAATACTCATGCTTCCTAGTAAAACATTAAGGAATTGAGGGAATTCATCAATTCTATACTTACGGAGTGTTTTTCCCATTTTCGTAATCCTAAACGTTTCTTCTGCGGACAGTAGTGGATCATTTACGGGAGGATACCCTTTCATCGTTCTAAACTTAAAAATAGAAAAAGGCTTTCCTTCTCTACCGACTCTTTCTTGAAAAAAGAATGGTCTTTCTCCTGTCGTCATAAAAATCAATAATGCAATTAAAGGGATCAACCAAATTAAAATTGAAACCAGAACAAAAAGAGAAAATAGAATGTCAAATATTCGTTTTAACATGAGTAAAATTTCTAATGAATATTCAAATTTAATTTTTTGAATTGACTTTAACCCTAATTGATAAATAAAATACAGTTAGATCAAGAGGAATTGCTGAAAGGCGATGTCAATTTATTTAAACCGATAAATGAATTATAAGTCATTCCTGATTGTAGAGATCCGTACAAACTTTTTTCAAAACTTAGGGTGGGAAGAAAAAGAATTGAATTTCACAAACAATTTTTTAAACATCATCTCCAATTCATGATACGCAGGCTTTTTATTTCCCATGTAAATAAACATGATGTTATAGCCGATTTTATGACATCCTAAAAACTCATGTTGGTGTAACCGATAAACCTCCCTAAGTAGTCTTTTAATTCTATTTCTATCGACAGCAAGCTTAAAGTTTCGCTTTGGAACCGAGAAGGCTACTTTTGTTTGAGTGTCATCGTGCTTTGTAGGTAAGTAAATCATTTTTATAGGAAAGCTTTTTACAGATTTCCCTTCTGTAAACAATTGTGATATTGCCTTTCTGCTTTTTAGTTTTTGATTTTTCCCTAATGTGAATTTCATAGAATGCAAAAATAAGTAAACTCCTGTTCACAAACTGCCTTTTAGAATGAATATGCTATGGCAGCAGATAAATTTCGTCCAGGAGCACTGATAGCAGACGCAAATTCTTTGTAATGAATATCTAAAATATTCTGAATCTGAAACTGGAGTCTTACATTTTTGTTGTAGCGAAAATTACTATTAAAATTTAAAATCGCCCAATTGGGTGTTCCTTCTTCATTAGGGGTTTCTTGAAGATTGTCAATACCTTCAGTAAGATTATAGCTCTCAAGTGTTTTTTCCAGTGAAAACCTGTAGTCAAAAGAAACATCAAACCACCTTTTATAAATCCCCAAAGAAACATTTCCAAACAAAGGTGGTATAGAAGACAGAGGCTCCTGATTGTGATAAGAGTTCCCTTTTGTATAGGTAACTCCTCCATAGGTTTTAACATCTTTTACACATTCCCACTTGGCATTAAAAGTAGCTCCATAAATGATTGCCTTCCCCAGATTTGTGTTGGCTAAGATATCTTGATCCTCAAAAACATGACCATCATAGCGTATAGCTGATCCAAATTCTGAGGAAGGTTTTCTTCCTATATAATGATTCAAAAGCGTATAATAAATATTGCTTTCTAAATACATCTTACTTCTAGGTAGTTTTTTTGTTATTCCAATTTCTGCACTGTATAAATGTTCGGGCTGTAAACGCGTATTAGGAACTGTTAATTTACCAGATTTTTCCCTTATTTTTCCAATATCATCTACATTAGGTGTTCTAAACCCTTTAGAAAAAACAATGCTTATTTTATCCGTTGGATAAGGTTTAAAGATGTATCCTAAGGAACCTGTAAAAGCACTATTATTTAACACTAATTTTTGATTTAAAACAGGAGATAAACTTTTATCCCACTGTGCTTGCAACAGTGTTGAAGTCAACCTTACTCCAAGATTTAGAATATGCTTTTTACTTAACTCTTGTTTAAAT
The DNA here is from genome assembly GCF_039768515.1 of Wenyingzhuangia sp. Taxonomy (NCBI): domain Bacteria; kingdom Pseudomonadati; phylum Bacteroidota; class Flavobacteriia; order Flavobacteriales; family Flavobacteriaceae; genus Wenyingzhuangia; species Wenyingzhuangia sp. The sequence goes on along the minus strand of NZ_JBDNAI010000075.1, from coordinate 24,685 downwards.
GAAGTGTAAATTGCAGCACTACTGTAACTACTTCCTCTATCTGGATAACGAGTACTAATATTTGTATTGATTTCTGCTCCCTCAACTTTATTCCCTGAAATGAGCAAAATCTCTCCTTTTGCGACAGAATTTACATTGTTATGCACCAACTCTAAACCATAAAACAATTTGTTCTGTTTTTTACTACCTAGTGGAATAAAAAAATCTCCATTTAAAGAATAAACATCAACTTCCTCAAATCGTGAGTTCCTGTCTAAGGAACCAAAATTTCGTTGTACCCTAGATTCTAAAATATTCTGATAAGCCAACGTCAGAGTTCCATTTTTCAAGATTGATTTATAGTCTCTAAATTTGGCTTGGGCAGAAATCAACAGTCTTTGCTGTGGCCCATAATACCATTCTGAAAATCTAAGGTCCCCATCTTTAATAAGATTCATTTTACCAAAATTTGGAACATCATTCGTGGTGCTAAACTGGCCGTTGATTACAAGATTAACGTTTTGATGTATCGGAAGCATTATTTTCTGTAAAACATCCAATTGATGGTATCCCGTGTTCCTTTGGATATTAGGATTGGTGTTAAGAGTGCTGTAGGGGTAATACTTTTCTTTTGTGTTCTGAGAATATTGATAAATCTTTCCCCATTCTTTATACCCGTGGGTTCTGTTTTTACCCATCTTTAAATCTCCAAAATCGCTGTAGGATACGTTGGTAAAAGACGCCCATTTCTGATTTGAAACCTCTGAACTAAAATTCGTACTGTGTTCATTATTTACCGTACTGTGCCTGTAAAATAGTTTTGAATTGATCTTCTTGTTTTTACTGTACTTTAAATTCTTTGTGTAATAATGAACAACCCCTCCTAAAGCATCCGAACCATAAGTAACAGAAGCTGGACCAAACACAACTTCTGTTCGTTCTAAAGCAAAGGGACTTACTGTTATTGAATTTTGTAAATGTCCGTTTCGGTATATTGCGTTGTTCATCCTTACTCCATCTACAACTAAAAGAACTCTATTTGACTCCATTCCTCTAATCACTGGAGAACCCCCTCCTAACTGCGATTTCTGGACCCTTATCCCTGATATATTTGCCAATAAATCTGCTGAGGTTTGGGGCGAGATATAATCAATTTCTTTTTGGGTAACTATTTCTATTCTTTCAGGTATTTTATGCTTTTTTTCCGCTGTCCTAGATATCGACAACACAACACTTTCCAAACCCTCTGAATTTGGTTCTAAATAAATAGAACCTTCTATATTTTTAATTTTTATCTGTAGATCGTTGTAGTTTTGATGTTTTAAAATTAGAACTGATTTTTTATTTAAGTCCTTAAAAAAAACCAAACCCAGTGTGTTGGTCCATTTTTTCTTTCTAGAAAAAACTTCCTGCACCTCAACTCCTTCTATTTCCTCTTGAGTATACGCGTCTAATACACTAATCTGCTGTGAATATGAGATCAGTGAGAAACAACACAAAAAGAAAAACAACCTAAACATTATTCTAATATTTTTGAAAGGACCTCTAAAGACTTCGGTCGCCTAAAAGAAGACAAATGCAATTCATAATATTTTAGCAAAACATCTAAAACAACAGTTCTTTGATGTTTACTAAACAACTTGACCTCTAACTTATCAAATTTTATGCCTAACGCCTTGTTAAAGAGAATTAACGTGTCTCCTTGAATTACATTTACTCCATTTCCAGTAATATACTTTCCTTCTTTGAGATCAAAAAAAGGAAGTATTTCTTGACTTGTTGTATCGGGATAAAATCCCAAGCATTTCGTCAATTGAATTAAAAAAGCCAAATGAAAATTTGCCACTTGGTCATGAAGATCTAACCAAACAATCGTGTTTTCTAAAAAATCGAATAAAACGTCATTTTCCCCTTTTTCTTCTCCTAATACAGAACTTAAAAACTCTGATAAAAAAAAGACTATAGACTGTTTTATAAAATCTACATGTAAGGTTGTGAATGGGTGTAATGTTCTTGCTTCGGAAATACTATTTAATGCCCCTTTACTATTGTGAGATGCTTGTATTTGAAGAACTGAAAGAGGAAGAAAAGAAGATTTGTTGACCTTCCCTTTTTTTCTTTTCAATATAGACTGTAATAAATATGATTTTAATCCGTCTTGCTGCGTATAACACTTTACAATAAGACCGCTATCGCCGTATTTTAGCGCACTAATAACTATTGCTTTGGTATGTATTTGCATTAGTTTACGATCGCAATTTTAGTTGATGTTGTTTCTGACCCGTCAGCGCTTGAGAGCAAAACAACATAAATACCGGATACAACAGTATTCCCCCTCAAATTGGTTTTGTCCCATACGACCTTCCCTCCAAAGTTTCCACTGTAACTGTTGACGTTTTTCTCATACACTAGCTTCCCAGACATATCTATTATTTTAACGTTGGTCCCTTCTGGAATACCATTTCCATCTTTAGCAACAATTGTTATTATTTCGTGGCCTGGCTTATTTTTGATAGCAGGATTAGGATAGCCAATTACAGGAGTTATATTCGAACCAAAAGGTTCATTTTTACTATCATAAGACAATACCCCTTTATTGGTCACCATATAAATTTCTCCTGTAGTCTTATCAAGCTCCAAGTCAATCACGATATCTTCTGGTAAAGGTGAGTTTGATGTATTAAAAATGTTATATGTCGTTTGAGCATCTGACGAGGTTTGAATCACTCCTGCTCCTTGTGTAGCAAACCATTTATTCCCTGCCAAGTCAATAATAATGTCATTAACTTGAATGTCTCCTAAAAATTCTCTAGCAACTCCATTTTCTTCAATAATTAAAGTCTTTACAGGTCTTTTTGTTTCCTTAAATAAATTTTCATAGTCATCAAAAACAACTAAGCCCAGAGCGGTTCCAATCCATATTCTATTATTTTCATCCGAAACAACTGCATATACATAATTTGATGGCAATTGACCTTGATGAGCAGAATTGTCTAAAATTGCTATATTTCTGTCTGTTTCATTTTCAATTGGATTGGCGTCAAAAGCGAATATTCCTGTTCTGGCAGTAGCTGCAAATACATTATTGTTCTGATCAACAGACATTTTATTAAACCCCCTTACAATCCCTTCGCTACCTTCAATATCAGGAAAAGGAATTGAGGACTCCCATCTATCCGCTCCCGTTTTCGCACCATTATAAGATGAAAAAAAGAGGTTGTCTTTTGCTCTAGAGTTCGCTGTCCAAATAATATTATTGTTGTCTACAATCATATTCCCAACAAAAGCTTCTCCAACAGATAAATGCCCTGGTAAAATATTGTATGTGTTTTCTCTTTCCCATCGATTCACAAACTTAAAATCAACCAACTCTGTAACCCCGTCTCTTAAACTAGCAATCAGGGTTTTAGAATTATCAAAAGGATCTATAAGAACTTTTAAATAATCTTTTTTACTTCCTATCTCATTATTGCTCAAATACTGCCACTCACCATCGACTAAACAATCTACACCTCTATATTTATTTAACCCATTGTAAGTAAGATTGTGCCCTCCATAAGTAACCCATACTTGATCTTCTGCTATTGAAATACTAAAGACATCGTTAGCAGAAGGGCCATTCGGATGGATTTCTGTATAGTTGACCTTATCTGTTAAAGTAGTCTTCAAAACACCAAACTCACTAGTATTTACAAAAAGATTTTCCTCATAAACTATAGCTTTGGTTGTGGTAAAACTGTAATCTTGGGCATCCGCAAAAACGATTTGATTTGTTTTGGTGAACAACTCATTTTCATACAGCACTATCTTGTTCGATAAAGTAACCATCAAATCATTAGTCGTTTTTTGTTTATTTATTTCTAAAATGTTTTGGGACTCTGTAATAATAGCTGATGCTGGATTGGCTGACTTAAAGACACTTGATCCTTTTGTGAAATAAACCTCATCCCCTAAGTTTAATAAATTGGTAATATTTCCCGAAGTAACGAGATCCCAGTTCTCTATGTCAACAGGATTCAAAGACAAATCAATTTTATACAAGCCGTTTGTCGTTCCTACATAAAGCATATCATCATGGTACACCATTTCATTTACAACGCTGGCATTACCCGTGTTACTCAATTTATATGTATCTCCAAATTCTAGCTTCTCAACATCCAACTGAACAATCCCAAAATCCCCATAAACATAAGACTGTTTTTGATGGCTATAGACTCCATTAACTATTTTGTTAACTAGTATAAGGTTGTCTCTTATCCCTGTGATTGGATAAACATTATGCTCTTGCGAAATAATTTCTATTAATCCGTTTTCATAACCAATGATAATATTTCCCGAATACTCATCAAAAGAGATACTCGAAGTTGTGGTTCCTGACAAACCATTTACAGATGAAAATTTCTGAGTTTTTTTGGTTTCAGTATCATAGGTAAACATTGCGTTATTAGAGATGGCGTATAATCTGCTCTCCCCAATAACAAAATCCTTTACATTGTTGTAAGAATAGAAATCACGCCACTGATCTGTATAATCTGTTTGGCCAAAGACAACCTGAATAAACATCAACAGATATAAATAAATATATTTCATCATTCAAAAAAGTTAATAGGCAAAAATTATAATTTCAGAGTTATGGTTTGTTTATAAATATACTTTTATTTGGAGCATAATCAAAGGATTGAACTTCTATAAGACTTAAGACACTGTGGTATAAAAAATCAGTGGATACCTCACGATTAAGGTTTTGTATTAAGCCGTCTAATTTTTGTGGAGAGTTCTTTTTAAACTTTTTCGAGCTCCATATAATTCCAGCTGGATTTTTGCTGGCCTCATGATCTTGACCGTGCAACCACTTATCGTCTTCTCCCAATATTTCTCCATGATCGGACAAGTAAATCAAAATGGTCTCCTCTTCCTTTTGTTCCAAAAAAGTAATCATTTCGTTTAAAAAATAATCTAAATAGACAATCGTATTGTCATAAGAATTGATCAGCTCTTCTTCAGAGCTTGAAGGTAGGTATTTTGTTTTAACTACGGGTGTAAATTTTTTAAACTCCTCAGAATATCTACTCTCATACCACCAATGGCTGCCAATCATATGGAGGGTGTAAAAGTTAGCTTGGTTTTCTTGATACTGCTCCTTAAAGGTATTGATCAACTCCGTGTCATATTTTTTATGATAACTCAACACCGAGTGCTCCACATCAATAAGACTTACACTCTTGTTCTGGTAAATTAAATCTCTATAACTTTTTTCTGGAGTCTGGTTCCCAATCCAAACAGTATTATAATTGGCCTTGTTTAAAACTGAATATAAAGAATAAATACTTTGATCTTGTGTATCATTAATGCTTTGGCTGGTTAAAATTTGAGGAACACTTTTGGCGGTATATGTGTTGGGTGTATAAATATTTTTCAATGAATAGACATCTTTCCTTAACGAAAGTAAAGGATTTGTTGCTCTAGGATAGCCATTTAACTGCATGTTTTTTGCTCTGACAGATTCTCCTAAAACAAATACAATATTCATCTTGTTCTTTGAAAACAAATTCTCTGAGACCTCATTGAGTTGTATGGGTTTTTGATTAAAATATTCTTTGGTTTTGTCAAAGAATACATAGGGCATTCTTCTCTTAAAAACACCATACTTTTTTTGTTCTGATAGAAAGAAGAGAACTATCGCTAACAAGGAAAAAACCAAACCCTTATACCTTTTCTTGAAGTCCCAATGAACCTTAGTTTGAAAAACTAAAATACTGTATAGCACTAAAAAAATCAGAAAGAAGTACAAAACCAAAGGGGTGGATACCAAATCAAAAAAAATATCGGGTTTAGATTCTAAAGAGATCTGTATTAAATCCACTGATATGGTAATATCCATCGTATATACCCAAAAAGAAACAAGTGATGACAATATAAATAGTATACTGAAACCAACTTTAAATAAATACTTGTTTAACGTTAAAAGATAAGTGAATCCGTATAATGTTATTTGTAACAATAAAAAATGAACGGTGTATATAGCATATTCTTTGGCTGATGCTAATGGTAAGTGTACATACGAAGGTAGGCTTACAAAAACAGCCACACACAAATTTACGTAAAGCTGAAACCAAATTTTGTTATCTATTTTTTGTAAGAGCATTCTGCAGTAAAAAGGTAATTAGTTGATCTATTAACAAAGTTATTTTTAAGTTCTATTAAATCAAAATATAAACTCCTAACAAGATAGATTAAAACATTTGTTACGGACAAGCCCTAAACTAAACTTTACAATCTATTCTTACAGGTATTTTCGTTAACTTTACTCGTGTATGGTAAACCTAAATATTTTTTATGAATTACACTGAAATTGAACGCAAATTTTTAATTAATGATTTGACTTTCATAAAAGAAAGTTTTGATAGCCATCTTATAGAACAAGGATACTTAAACTCAAACAAAAATCGATCTGTTCGGGTAAGAATAAAAAACAATCAAGGATTTTTAACCATAAAAGGAAGTTCTAATAAATCAGGGACTACCCGATTTGAATGGGAAAAGAAAATTTCTATTGACGAAGCAACTCGTTTATTAGCAATCTGTGAACCCGGAGCAATACGCAAAACAAGGTATCTTGTAAAATATAAACATCATACTTTTGAAGTTGATGTTTTTGAAGGGGATAACAAAGGACTAATTGTTGGAGAAATTGAGCTGTCCTCAGAAAAGGAATCTTTTGAAAAACCAAAGTGGCTGGGCGAAGAAGTAACCGGAGATATAAAATACTACAATTCTCAATTGAGCAAAAACCCATATAAAAATTGGTGATTGCCTCACAGAAAATAAATTAGACTCACAGCAACATATATTTTTACGAAAGTGTATTTTTGCTCAAAACATTATTTTTTAAATTAAATGGCAAGAATTTTAACCGGTGTACAAAGTACAGGAACTCCTCATTTAGGGAATTTGTTGGGTGCAATTATCCCCGCAATTGAAATGGCAAATGATCCCGAAAACGAATCTTTTCTATTTATCGCAAATTTGCATTCTCTAACACAAATTAAAAACAGCGAGACCCTAAAGCAAAACACTTATAGCACTGCCGCCGCATGGCTAGCTTTTGGCTTAGATGTTCACAAAACCGTATTTTACAAACAAAGCGATGTTCCTCAAACGACCGAATTGACTTGGTATTTAAACTGTTATTTCCCGTATCAAAGGTTAACTTTAGCTCATTCTTTTAAAGACAAAGCAGATCGTTTAGAAGATGTAAATGCTGGTTTATTTGATTATCCTATGCTAATGGCAGCCGATATTTTGTTGTATGATGCAGAAATTGTCCCCGTTGGAAAAGATCAATTGCAGCATTTGGAAATTACACGAGATGTCGCCAATAGATTTAACCATCAAATGGGAGATACATTTGTGCTGCCAACTGCTAAAATTCAAGAATCTAGCCAATATGTTCCTGGAACTAATGGAGGAAAAATGAGTAAATCTCAAGGGAATATCATTGATATTTTTTTAGAGGATAAAAAATTACGAAAGCAGGTCATGAAAATAGAAACTGACAGTACTCCTCTTGAAGATCCTAAAAACCCTGAAACCTGTAATTTATTCGCGCTTTACAAGATCCTAGCTACTGATAAACAAATTGAACAAATGAGATCAAATTATGAAGGTGGAAACTACGGATATGGCCACGCCAAACAAGCCTTCTATGAATTGTTGCTTGATACTTTTTCTGAACAGCGCAGTAAGTATAACTATTACATGAAAAATTTACACGAGATTGACAAAGCACTAGCCATTGGTGCTAATAAAGCCCAAGCTGTTGCCAATTCGGTATTAGAAAGAGTAAGATCTAAAATAGGTTATTAAAAAGAAAAAGGCACTTTGTAAAGTGCCTTTTTCTTTTTAATGATGCTTGTTAGGGCGCAGGATTCGGTTGTAATTTTTGAATTTCATCAATTTTAACAAGCACTTCTTCTGACAAATCAATTTCTATAGAACCAATGTTTTCCTGTAACTGATTCATTTTGGTTGCTCCAATGATGTTTGCAGTAACCCAGGGTTGTTGATTGACAAAAGCCAAAGCCAAGTGTGTCAAACTTAAACCTAATTCTTTTGCTAAATTTGCATATTTCTGGGTTAAAAAAGCTGACTGTTTACTATTATATCTAGAAAATTGTGGAAATTTATTTATTCTATCCTTTTCCGTGGCGTTTCCTCCCGGTAAGTATTTCCCTGACAACATCCCAAAAGCTAGAGGAGAATAAGCCAATAGTCCTACTTCTTCTCTCATACCTACCTCAGCGATACCCACTTCATAAGTTCTGCTCAGTAAAGAATACGGGTTTTGGATGGTCTTACACCTGGTCAAGTCATTGCTTACTGACTCTTGTAGGTGCCTCATTACCCCCCAAGGAGTTTCATTAGACAATCCATAATGTCGAATTTTACCTTGTTTCACCAAATCATCCATAGCAGATACAGCAACACGAATATTATCTACCCATTTTTCCTGTGCTTGATGCTTGTAATTTAATTTTCCAAAAAAATTTGTGTTCCTATCTGGCCAATGCAATTGATAAACATCTACATAATCCGTCTGTAAGCGTTTCAAGTTTTGTTCTATGGCACTGTGAATCATTTTCTTAGAAAACTGTTGAGGTTCTCTTATATATGACAAACCAGGATTAGGGCCTGTTACCTTTGTTGCAATGACCAATTCATCTCGCTTTTGATCTTTCAACCAAGTCCCTATTATTTTCTCTGTACTTCCTTGTGTTTCTTTTCTTCCAGGAACAGAATACATTTCTGCAGTATCTATGAAATTGACCCCTTTAGAAACCGCATAATTCAATTGCTCATGTGCTTCAGAGGCTGTGTTTTGTTCTCCGTACGTCATGGTTCCCAAGCAAATTTTAGAGACCTTAATATCTGTTTTTGGAATATGGGTATATTTCATATCTAACTTAGTTTTTAAATTTTAAAATTACATAAAAAAAGGCGTTTCAAAAATTTAGAAACGCCTTTTACTTTATTTGTTTTTATTCTTACAACTCCATTAAAGCTGCAATACCTGGTAATGTTTTACCTTCCATATATTCTAATAAGGCACCACCTCCCGTAGAAACGTAAGATACATCTTCTCCAAAACCTAGATTGTTTATAGCCGCAGCTGAATCTCCACCTCCGATTAATGAAAATGCGCCCTTTTCAGTAGCCTCTTTTACCGCTTTTGCGACTTCAATAGTACCTGACGCATATAATGGAATTTCAGAAACCCCCATAGGACCATTCCAAATCACAGTTTTAGACTCTTTAATAACGCTTGAGAAAAGCTCGATTGTTTTTGGTCCAATATCAAAACCTTCCCATCCTTCCGGTATTTGGCCTGTTGGAACTACTTGAGTGTTGGCATCATTAGAAAAAGCATCTCCTAATAAATTGTCTTGAGGAAATATCAATTTCACTCCTTTGGCCTTAGCTTTTCCTTCTAATTCCAAAACATAATCTAACAAATCATTTTGACACAAAGAGTTCCCAATGTTACCTCCTTTTGCTTTTACAAATGTGTATGACATACCACCACCGATGATAATATTATCCGCAACATCTAATAATTTTTCAATAATTAAAATTTTATCAGAGACCTTAGCTCCACCCATTATTGCTGTTACTGGCTTTACGCCACCTTTTAAAACTTTATCTGCATTTACCAATTCCGCTTCAATAACCAAACCTGCCAATTTATCTTTAAAAAATTGTGCAACAATTGTAGTCGATGCATGAGCACGGTGAGCAGTACCAAAAGCATCATTAACATATACATCTCCTAATTTAGATAGTTGTTCCGAAAAAGCAACATCTCCTTTTGTCTCTTCTGCAAAGAATCGTAAGTTTTCCAAAAGTAAAACCTCTCCCGGTTGCAACGTTGCTACAGCAGCTTCAGCTTGTGAACCAACAGTCGCAGGAACAAATTTGACCTCTACTCCAATAATTTCTGAAGCTTTCTTTACGATATGACGTAGAGAAAATTGATCTTCTACTCCTTTTGGGCGTCCTAAATGTGACATCAAAACAGCTGCTCCTCCATCTTTGAGAATTTTCGCTATTGTTGGTTTTGCAGCCTTTAACCTTGTTGTGTCTGTAACGTTAAAATCAGCGTCCAGGGGCACGTTAAAATCTACTCTTATTAAGGCTTTTTTACCTTCAAAATTAAAATCATTGATTGTTTTCATGTGTCAAATCTAAATTGATGTGTTGCAAATATAAAGCTTGATTCTTATTCTAAGTATTGCAATGCGTGAAATTAACTAAAACGTTTTAATTAATATTAATTTATTTTGGTGATAATTAAATTGTAAATTTGAAGTTGACTTTACAGGTTAAAATGTTATGCTATTTAATCAAATTATTGGACAACAACATATTATCAATCACCTAAAAAGGTCCGCTGACCATGACAGGATTGCTCACGCACAATTGTTTGTTGGTGCTAACGGTGTTGGTACATTAGCTTCAGCCATCGCATACGCTCAATATATCTTGTGCAATCATAATGAGACCTGCGACGCAAGGGTTGCAAAACTACAACACCCTGATTTACATTTTGCCTTTCCAACAGCAGTAAACGACAATGTAAAAAAACATCCAGTTAGTAAACTATTTTTAAAGGATTGGAGAATTTTTGTTAAAGAAAATCCTTACGGAAGCTTGTTCCAATGGTATCAACGTTTAGGAATAGAAAACAAACAAGGCCAAATAGGTGTCGACGAGGCCGAAGAGATTGTAAATGCAATTAAACTAAAATCATACGAGGGTGGCTACAAAATTATGATTATTTGGATGGCAGAAAAAATGAACAATGCCGCTGCAAATAAACTATTAAAATTACTAGAGGAACCCCCTGCTAAAACCATTTTCTTACTGATCGTAGAAAAACCAGAATTACTAATCAACACTATTTTATCCCGTTGTCAAATCTTAGAATTTCCTTTGTTAAGTGATGAAAATATTACGGAGGCACTTATAGATCGTGAGAATTCTTTTCCTGCTGAGGCAAAAAAAATTGCTTACAGTGCTGAAGGCAGTTATCAAAAAGCTCTAGAACTCTTAAAAAGTGAAGGAAACGATAAAGAATATGAACAACTTTTTATCACGTGGGTACGTGCCGCTTTTAAAGCTAAAGGAAACCCAACGGTGATTCAAGACCTGATTGGATGGTCTGAAATGATTGGAAAAATGGGTCGTGAAAAACAAAAACAATTTTTAAATTTTTGCCTTCAGTTTTTTAGACAGGCATTGTTATATAACTATGGTGCAAAAGATTTGGTTTTTTACAATAGCCAAACTGATGGATTTAGCCTTAAGAAGTTTGCTCCTTTTATACATAGTGGAAATATAGAAGCCATCAATGCTGAACTAAACGATACCATTTACCATATAGAAAGAAATGGTAATGCAAAACTAATCCTCTTAGACACTTCTATAAAGCTGACTAGATTGTTGCACTCGAAAGAACAAGAAACCACTCCATAGCCCAATCTGGACTTCTAGACGTACAACAATCCTCATCAAAAACTTAACAAATCAAGAAGTAAATAAGACCCTCAATGATACTTACTATACAGTGTTTTCTTTTTATATCTTTTGGATATTCTTTATTTGAAAAATTAAAGGACAAACAAGGGTACTCCTTGTTTTTGGCTCATCACCTAAAGCTTGAAAAATCAGCAAAATACTTTTGGTGGCTATTGGTCATACTAAACACAATGGTGACATTAACATTACTTATGGGAATGCTATCTCCGTTGATCCCAATTGCCTTCTCCTTTAAAATTACTGCTTGTACCATTTTGATACTTCTGTTTGGTCAAAGAATAGCGAACGATTATCAAGGAGCCGCAAACTTGGGGATCTATATGGCCTTGACAATTATAGGTTGGTATTTAGAAACTTGTTGAAATCAAAAATTTTACTTTGACCCTGTCTGAAATGAGGGCGTTTAAAAACTAAAATGATCTATTTGAACTTACTAACCACTATACAAGAAAAAAGAAAATCTATCGTAATCTTTACCCTAAGCATGATGGCTTTCAAATCTTCTGGACAAACTGCTTCTGAACAGAATCAAACTGATTTTCACACTTGGACTTCTATTGGTGTCATCCATAAATTAAACGAGAAATGGGACTTTAAATTAGAAGAACAACTCCGTTTAAAAGAAAATTCTATGACCATAAACCAATCTTTTACAGATATAAATATTGGTCACACGCTACTTCAAAATTTTAAATTGAATGTTGGATCGAGGTTCATTAACGAAAACGTAGGACCTAAAAAAGAAGATAAAAAATATTTTAGATTTAACATTGATGGAAATTTAACCCATAAAATCTACAAATTCTCTCTCAATAACAGACTACGATACCAAAACTTAAATGAATTTGGTAATACAAACTTCTCAATAAGGCACGCAAGACTAGAAACATCCTTGGCTTATGATCTAAGAAAATGGAAATCTATGCCAAAGGTTTCTGGTGAAATTTTTAAACGCTATATAAACAACGAAACTGGTCAATACGAAAAATACAGACTAACGTTTGAGACAGAGTTTAAAATAAAAAAAACAGGAACATGCGCGTTCTTCTATAGAGTTGATAAAGGGATAGCCAACAAAAAAACAATACAAATTTTAGGAACAAAATTTTATGTAAGAATTTAAAAGCAATAACCCGAACAAAACGACAAGAACGCAAAATACATTACTATAATCAAAACCTATTTAAAAATGATTTCTCATAGCAAAACACAGAAAAAAACAAACCTAAAGGAGACGCGCTAAGTGAGTTACACAGAAAAGAACACACACAACAGCGAGACATCTTTTTAAATCGCTTAAAACAGATTTAAATACCGTTTTACATATTTTTAAGGACATAAATGAGTGAAGAATACTCTCCAGTTCTTTTAGCTTTAAGATTAGACTTTACCCCACGGTAAATAGCTTTGAAAAAATTCTTCTTCCCGTTTTTGTATTGTTCACTCAAAAGAGACACATAAAAAGCATCAAATTTCATTGGAACAGTTTTTACAACCTTCATGAATTCGGTTGAAAACAATCGGTGAATAGCTGTTTGGGAAAAGTGCCACAAATGCCTTGGAACATCAAATCCTGCCCAGTGCTCTTGGTAAAATTCGGCATCATAACTTTTATAATTAGGAGCAGCGATGACCAAAACTCCACCCGGCTTCAACAGCTGCTTTAGCCTATAGATATATTTGTCTAGGTCATGAACATGTTCCAGTACGTGCCACATCGTAATTACATCAAATTGATATGTTTTATGTTCAGGTGTATAATCTTCCTTAAACTTTAAAACTTCATCCTCAACATTCTTCAACTCGTACTCTGAGTGATGATACAACTTCGTCTGTTTGTAACTTTGTTTGTAGTCAAAATCTTTCACCTCCCCAGCAAAATCATCTTCAAAAAAAGCATGAACATCAGAATAGACATAAGTATCTTTCCTGAGCTTTTCCAACGCTTTATTTCTCGCTTTTTCTGAGGGCTCAATACCAGTAACATTCCAACCTGCTTGTTGACACACATTCAAAAAATCTCCTGTTCCGCAGCCAATATCTAAAATCGTTTTTTCTTGAATATCAAATGCATCTAACATTTCTAGCTTGTGATTCAATGTAATTTTTTTCACGAAACCATAAACCCTATCCGTAATTGATCTTTTACGATCAGTATGTGAAATGTAATCTTCCGTGTCGTAATATTTTGCTAAATCTTCTTTATTAGGTCTTGGATTGGTGACCAACAAGTCAATTCGATCATCTAACAACAATTCGAATGTTTCTTTTGAAACTGAAAAATCTTTCGTTTTTAAATACTTTTCTAAAGCCATAGGATATACTTATCACAAGTTTTTATTACACAAAAGCAAGTCCACTTGCTTAAACTATGTTTTCAATTGTTCCACGTGGAACTTTATATTTATCTTCCCATATAAACCAACAAAACGGAAACGTCAGAGGGTGATACGCCGCTGATTCTACTAGCCTGAGATATGGTTATGGGTTGAATTTTTGTTAATTTCTGACGAGCTTCGATAGATAAAGATTTGACTTTGTGATAATCAAAAGCTTTTGGAATAGAGATGTTTTCAAGGCGCTGTAACTTGTCTGCATTGTTCTTTTCTTTTTCTATATAGCCTGCATATTTTACTTTTACTTCTGCTTGCTCAACAGCATCGTTGTCAATATGATGCTGCTTAACAAAATCTGCAACGCCTGGGAAGTTTATGACATCTTTAAAATCAATCTGAGGACGCGATGCTATTTTAAACATTTTAACAGACTGTTTGACAACAGCTGAATTTTTAGAAATCAAAACAGGATTAACATCCTCTGGTTTGATACTTGTCTCATGTAAAAATTTAACCAAAAGATCAGAATGTAAAACTTTCTGGTTTACCCTTCGCAAGCGTTCGTCAGAAGCCAATCCAATGGCATTAGACAAAGGAGTCAATCTAATATCAGCGTTATCTTGACGGAGCAAAGTTCTATACTCTGCTCGAGAAGTAAACATTCTGTAAGGCTCTTCTGTACCTTTAGTAATCAGGTCGTCAATCAATACACCAATATAAGCTTCGTCTCTTTTTAGTATGAAAGGTGGTCTGTCTTGTACTTTTAGGGCTGCGTTGATTCCAGCCATCAAACCCTGAGCACCTGCCTCTTCATAGCCAGTAGTTCCATTAATTTGACCAGCAAAAAATAGGTTGTCAACCAGTTTTGTTTCTAGCGAATGACGTAACTGTGTGGGTTGGAAAAAATCATATTCTATGGCGTAACCGTAGCGTAAAAACTTAACCTTCTCAAATCCTGCAACTTTGCGTAAAGCCATATCTTGAACATCTTCAGGTAATGAAGTTGAAAAGCCGTTAACATAAATTTCTACAGTGTCCCACCCTTCAGGTTCGACAAAAATCTGATGTCTGTCTTTTGAAGCAAATCTATCTATTTTATCCTCTATGGAAGGACAATACCTTGGCCCTGTTGACTGTATCCTTCCGTTGAACATAGGAGATCTGTCAAAACCTGACCTTAACAAATCGTGTACTTCTTGGGAAGTATAACTCATGTAACAAGATTTCTGAGTGGTCAGATTTTGAGTAGTAGGTAGATATGAAAACTTTTCAGGATGCTCATCTCCTGGTTGCTCAATCATTTTGGTAAAATCTAATGAACGAGCGTCTACCCTAGGAGGTGTTCCTGTCTTCATTCTTCCGGACTCAAAACCAGCTTTAACAAGATCTTCCGTGATACCCGTGGAAGCACTTTCTCCAGACCTTCCACCGCCAAACGATTTCTCTCCTATATGAATCAAACCGTTTAGGAAAGTACCCGCAGTAATCACAACAGACTTGGCTTTGATAATAAAACCTAATCCTGTTTTGACCCCTTTGATCACACCATCTTCGATGACAAGACCTTTGATCGTATCTTGATAAAAGTCCAAATTATCTGTTTGTTCTAACATGAGTCTCCATTCTTCAGCAAAACGCATTCTATCTGATTGCGCCCTAGGACTCCACATGGCCGGACCCTTAGATTTGTTTAACATCTTAAACTGTATCGCTGTTTTATCAGTAACGATACCACTATAACCTCCTAAAGCATCTATCTCTCGTACAATTTGACCTTTAGCAATCCCTCCCATTGCAGGATTACAACTCATCTGAGCGATGTTCTGTAAACTCATGGTGACCAATAGGGTTTTAGAGCCCATGTTAGCAGCAGCGGCAGCAGCTTCTGAACCCGCATGGCCAGCTCCAACCACAATAACATCATAAGTATCAGTAAATAAACTCATAGTATATCTTTATAAAAACATTTAACTTGTCAGTGTTCCACGTGGAACTTATGTTAAGACAAAAGAAACATATATTGTTCTTCTTTTTTTCTCATCATCACCGCGTCACTAGTGGTTTTATCTTTGTATCCGCAGTAATGAAGTATTCCATGTATGACAACCCTTGGCAACTCCAAATCAAAAGAAATGTTTAAATCATTTGCATTGTCTTTAACTCTTTCTATAGAAATAAATACGTCACCAGAAATCAACTTACCAATGGAATAATCAAAACTAATAATATCCGTTAAGGTATCATGAGCTAAAAACTCAACGTTAAGTTGATGAAGATACGCATCATCACAAAAAATATAGTTGATTTCACCAACTTCAAAACCTTCATTTAAGATTGCATTAGTAATCCACTTAGAGTAAAACTCTTCGTTAACAAGCTTAAAATCAGACTCATAGTTAAAAATAATCATATCTAGTATTTAACAATACAAAGGTAATAAAAAGGATGATAGATTGAAACAGAATAAAATAAAGTATAAACAATTAAAAAAATTGATAGATAAAGTATATTTGCTCTTTAATACCATAAAATTCAAAACCATGGAAAAGGTACGTGTAAGATTTGCACCAAGTCCAACAGGACCATTACATATTGGAGGGGTTAGAACCGCGTTATTTAATTATTTATTTGCCAAAAAACACAATGGTGATTTTATACTGAGAATTGAAGATACAGACCAGACCAGGTTTGTAGAAAACGCTGAAGGCTATATAAAAGATGCCCTAGCGTGGTGTGGAATTCCATATAATGAAGGACCTGACAAAAACGAAAAATATGGTCCATACCGTCAATCTGAAAGAAAACATATCTATAAAAAATACGCTGATGCATTGGTTGCTAGTGGACAAGCCTACTATGCCTTTGATACAAGTGAGGAGCTGAACGCGTTGAGATCAACTGCAGAAGCAGAAAAAACAGTATTTGTTTACAACAACAAAACACGAGACACATTAAACAACTCATTACAACTTTCAAAGGAGGCGATAGAGAAGAAACTAGATACTGGTGAAAAATATGTCATTAGATTTAAAACTCCTAAAAATCAAAAACTAATCATGGATGATATGATCCGTGGGGAAATCGTTGTAGACACAAATACGTTAGACGATAAAATACTCTTTAAATCAGATGGTTTACCAACCTACCATTTGGCAAATATTGTTGACGATCACTTGATGGAAATCAGTCATGTCATCCGTGGGGAAGAATGGCTACCTTCTTTACCCCTTCACACTTTGCTGTATGAAGCGTTGGGTTGGATCACCCCTAAATTTGCTCACCTTCCATTAATTTTAAAACCTGTAGGGAAAGGAAAACTGAGCAAAAGAGATGGGGACAAGCTAGGCTTTCCTGTGTTTCCATTAAACTATACCAACAAGCAAAACAATGAGGTGTCTAGAGGATACAGAGAGGATGGGTTTTTTAGCGAGGCATTTATAAATATGCTGGCATTCTTAGGTTGGAATCCTGGAAACGAAAAAGAGATATTCTCATTAGAGGAATTGACAAAAGAATTTAGCCTTGAAAGAGTTTCTAAATCTGGAGCTAAGTTTAGTCCAGAAAAAACAAATTGGTTTAACCAACAGTACATGCAATGTTTACCATTAGAAAAAATTGTAAACGAATTTAAACTACAGTTTGAAAAAAATGTAGCTGGGCATACAGATGACTATATTTCAAAAGTTATCGGTACGGTAAGAGAACGTGCGGTATTCACTAAAGATTTATGGAGCCTGTCACACTATTACTTCAAAAACCCCTCCTCTTATGATGAAAAAGCAGTTAGAAAACAATGGAAAGAAAACACTTCAGAACTCATGGAAAGTATAGTGAATCTGTTGATGGAAATAAAGGAGTTTAAAAGCGCTAACATTGAAGAAAAAACTAAGGAGTATATCAATAGTACTGGATTTGGCTTTGGGAAAATAATGCAACCCCTTCGATTAAGTATTGTTGGTGCTATGCAGGGACCACACCTATTTGATATTATGGAAATGGTCGGTAAAGATAACTGCATATTAAGAATACAAAATGCCATTGATAAAATGAAATAAAAAACACTGTAACCAAGCCTTGAGCACCAACTCAAGGCTTTTTTATGTAAAAAAACAGTATCTTTAAATAAAATACTTCATTATGACTTCAACTTATATCATCATTACAATCATTACCCTTATAGGGATTCTGGGTATATTTACTGTACAACAACAAACCACTGCCATTGTAGAAAGGTTTGGAAAATTTGTAGGGACAAGACAGGCGGGACTTAATTTTAAAATTCCTTTGATCGATAAAATAGCAGGAAGAGTAAGTTTAAAAATTCAACAATTAGATGTTTTGGTAGAAACGAAAACTAAAGACGATGTTTTCGTTCAAATGAAAATATCGGTTCAATTTCAAATCTTAAGAGAAAAAGTAAAAGATGCTTTTTATAAATTACAAAATCCTCATGATCAAATTACAGCTTATATTTTTGATGTCGTTAGAGCAGAAGTACCAAAAATGAAGTTAGATGATGTTTTTGAGAAAAAGGATGATATTGCTTTGGCTATTCAAAGAGAACTAAAAGAGGCAATGCTCAGCTATGGGTATGATATCGTTAAAGCATTAGTTACAGACATAGATCCTGATGCGCAAGTAAAAGAAGCGATGAATAGGATAAACGCTGCAGAACGTGAAAAAATAGCCGCACAATTTGAGGGAGACGCGCAAAGAATATCTATTGTGGAAAGAGCACGTGGTGAAGCAGAAAGTAAAAGATTACAGGGAAAAGGTATTGCAGATCAACGTAGAGAAATTGCTAGAGGTCTTGAGGAGTCTGTAGATGTATTAAACAATGCTGGCATCAACAGTCAAGAAGCTTCAGCTCTTATTGTGATTACCCAACACTACGACACACTTCAATCTATTGGCTCTGAAAGTAATAGTAATTTAATTTTGCTTCCTAACAACCCAAATGCAGCAAGTAGTATGTTAAACGATATGGTTACAAGTCTGGTTGCAGCAAATAAAATTCAAGAAAACTCAAATAATAAGGAGAAAGAAAAATAACACGCTATTTAACGTCTTCTGTTTAACTTAGAGTTAGAATGTTTTTTGTCTATGGAATACTTATATTCCTTAACTACTTTTTTGTCTAAGAAGGGAATTTTTAATCCCAAGAACAAGTCACCACTTTTAGAATAACTAGACAAATTGGTAAATAAAGAAGAGCTTCCTAAAAAGAAATAACCCGTTCTAATTCCAATTCCAGACTTAAAAAAACCAAATTCATTCAAGCTAAAAGGCATAAAAATAGATAACTTTTCTGTTTCATAACGTGGGCTAATTACAAAATTTGAAATATAATGTATCCTATTTCGAGAAGTTGAACCCAGCATATAAAACTCATAATTAGCGTTAAGATACCATTTGGTTTTTATATTATAGTCAAAATTAAACCTCGCTGTTGTGGGTAATAAATAAGTTTCTTTGGTCTTAACTGCTTTAGATATTGAAAAGTAATTCTCAATATCTAAAGTATAGTTTGAAGAAGCTAAATTGATTATAAAATTATTTGGAATATTTCTGTTTGAAACAACTTTATCGTAATTCAAATATCCAAAATCAATAATAGAAAAACCTAATTTATAAGTATACGAAGATTTACTATAATATACATTACCCCTACTATCTATTAGATTTACAGGTAAGTTTTTATCTCTCCTCTCATAAACCATACCCAGGTCTAATCCCATTCCAAAATTGGTTCCATTTTCTGAAAATGAAGTAACTACATTCCCTGAAAAATTAAGAGAGCTTTGGGTAGGGTTTGTGGGATTATAGTTAAGATTTAGATCTAAATCTTTAACGGAAACACCTGCAGTTCTTATTCCTCTTAAGAATTTTAATGTACCCCCTAGTTTTAAAAAATCTCTTGGCGAACTTTTAATAACACCCGCATACGAAACTCCAAGTTCTGCCCAATAAAACCCTTCGGAGCTGTGATCATATTCCAGGTCAAAATCATCAACAAATTTGATAGCTTCGGACAAAGTTGCCGTGCTTAAATCTAACTTTTTTTTATCAATAGCAACATCGCTAATTAATTTGGTGTTTATATTGAGTGCTTGACTAGAAAACCTAAGACTTGTGGTAACTGCAATTGCATTGTTATGATTTATAGACCACAAAAAAGAGGGTCCTAAGAGAGATCCGCTAGCATAAAAATTATTGCGATTGGATGTGATATTTCTATAAATATATTTTGATGGATTTTGCAGACCATAGGTAGAATTAGGTAAAGTGGTTTCTTTATAATTGATATAATTTGGAATGATGTCTTTTAAACCAAACTTTAAATCCCCTAAAACTTTAAAAGGGTATGCGGAGTAATTATTGTTATCCGCATGAATACTTGTCGTAATGATATTAAAATCAAACTTATATTGAGTGTCGAGTATATTGGCTGGGTTATAAGAAACCGACTGTATCCCTTAATAATTGTCAATAAAACCAATTGAACTTTGGCTAAATAAAAGTTCGAAAGCAAAACAAAGAAATATAACAAGTCTATACTTCATCAGTAAAAAAGAATTATTTTTTATCTATACTGTTATAAAAGTGTGCAAAAGCTATGTACTGAATAGGAGCAATTAAAATACTTAAAAACAATAAGTTAAAATAAAGAATTATTACTGAAAAAGAAAAAAACAACAAGAAAAGATTGATATACTTTAATTCATTTCCTTTCATCATTTCTTTACTTTTTTTAAAAACCTCCATCGGCTCTAAAGATGGATATTGAACCATTATAAAAAAAGATTGTGAGAGCCAAATAGCAATTATAATTCCTGGCACAATAAAAAGTAAACCTCCCAACACAATAAAAACTAAAGACAATAAAAAAACACCTAAAGCATTTTTAAAAGAAATAAAACCGCTAAAAATTTCTTCTGTTTTTATTAATTTTTGCTGGGTTATAAGTAGAGTAGTTCTTGATAAAATTGTCCTTAAAGGTCCAGACAAGATCAAGAAAAATAAAAGACCGACAGTTTTATCAAAAATAAAAACACTCGGTAGTAAATTTAAAGGTAAAGAAGCAATTAATGCAACACTCCAAGACCGTTTAAAATCTTTTATCGTACGTTTTAGAATAGTTAAATTGCTCATATATGTAAATACCTATTCTTTCGAATAGGTATTTTATCTAATAAAAAAATTATTTTACTTAATCTCTTCTTTTTTATCTTCTTCTTTGGTCGCTTTTTTGAATTCTTTTATTCCGCCACCAAGACCTTTCATCAACTCAGGAATTTTTCTTCCTCCAAACAATAATAAAACGATTACAGCAATAATAATCCATTCGTTCATTCCCATTATCCCTAGGGGTAAATTTAAAACATTCATTTTAATTAAATTTTAGATCTTCGACAAAGATACAATAAAAAAAAGCAACTTTTCATGGTTCTTATTTTCGAATAACTTTACCTAGTAATGTTTTTTCATTCACGGAATTGGGCTGTCCTCTGTATATAATTTCAGCTTTAAATTTTGCAGTTGCCTCTAAAAACTCACTTACATGAATTTCTGCAAGAGAAGCGTTCGCACTGATCGTAGTCTGCTTACTTATGAATTGAAAAGCATGGTAAAAACATTTCGCTCCCACATAAATTTTTTGGCTTTCAGTAGTACCTTTTAACGTAATATTACTCCCTAACTTAAGCTTGGCTACCAAATGTTTTGTTTTTAGCCTTAAAACTGCTTTTACATTGTGATTTGCTTCTATTTCAAAAAATTCTTCATGAATAGGAGTTTTTGAATGTATCTTAACTGAATTGGTTAACTTTAGATAGCGCAAACCTGGCTCATAATAAATATGAACTTTTAAGTCATTTTTAAATTTTTTATCTAAAGAAGTAAATAAGTGAAGTTCTTGGTTCTTATTTTTAATTTGTAATTTATCAATATCACTTCCAGTAACTTCTATTTTACTATGATTTGCAGTCTCTAAAATTACCTCTATGGCACTACTTATTTTTATAGACTTAAAAGTATCTAATTTTCTAGTAATACTTTGTGAAAATATAACGTTTGAGATTAAAAAGAAAAAAATAAATCTATTCATATCAAGAACTGTAATTTTATAATCCTATCAGTTCAAATTATTCTTCTATCAAATAAAAATCTAAATGTTTACGCTCTAAATCTGCATTTTTTACTTTGATCCATACCTCATCTCCTAGCCTATAAATAGTTCCGTGTTTACGACCGACTAGTGCATATTCTTCCTGATCAAAATAAAATTGATCACTAGTAATATCTCTTGTTCTAACCATTCCTTCACATTTATTTTCCATCACTTCTACATAAATTCCCCATTCTGTTACTCCGGAAATTACCCCTTTAAAAGGGGTGCCCGTAAAATTTTGCATGTATTTGATTTGCATATATTTTATTGAATCTCGCTCTGCTCTTGTAGATAACATTTCCATCTCTGAAGAATGCTTACATTTTTCTTCGAAATTTTCTGCAGATACAGATTTTCCTTTCTCTAAATAGTGTTGTAACAAGCGATGAGCCATCACGTCAGGATATCTTCTTATTGGTGATGTAAAGTGACCGTAATAATCAAAAGCCAAACCATAATGACCTATATTTTCTGTTGTGTATTCTGCTTTACTCATCGTACGGATGGTCAGTGTTTCAATCATATTAGACTCGGCTTTACCGTGAACATCACTTAACAATTGATTTAGCGATGCAGTCGTAGATTTTCTAGATTTCACATCAATCGAATAACCAAATTTTTGAACCAAATTTCCCAAAGCTTCCAATTTATCTATATTAGGTTCATCATGAACTCTATAAATAAAAGTTTTCTTAACAGCCCCTTCTTTTGTTTTCCCTACGAATTGAGCTACTTTTTTATTAGCCAGTAACATAAATTCTTCAATCAGTTTATTAGCATCTTTAGATTCTTTGAAAAAGACTCCTATCGGAACACCGTCCTGATTTAAGTTAAATTTTGTTTCTATTTTATCAAAAGCTAGAGCTCCTGACTTCATACGTTTTCCTCTCATTATTTTAGCCAGTACATCCATTTTTAAAATAGCTTTAGCTATTTCTGGATCTACATCATATGCTCTATCAATAATAGAAATTGAGGCTGGAATCGTATGTATTTTTGCATCTGGTTGTTCTATGATCACTTGTGCTTCCTCGTAAGCAAATCTTTTGTCTGAATAAATAACAGTCCTACCATACCATTCTTTTTTAATCTCTGCGGCCTCATTCAATTCAAAAACAGCAGAAAAAGTTAATTTCTCTTCTTCTGGCCTTAAAGAACAGGCACCATTTGATAAAATTTCTGGTAACATAGGAACAACCCTATCTACCAAATATACAGAAGTAGCTCTTTTATATGCTTCTTCATCTAAAAGTGAACCCTCTGCTACATAATGAGAAACATCGGCAATATGTATACCTATTTCATAATTTCCATTTGGTAATTTCTGAAAAGATAAGGCATCATCAAAATCTTTTGCGTCTCTAGGATCAATCGTAAAAGTCAAGACATCACGCATATCCCTACGTTTTCCTATTTCTTCTTCCGAAATAGTTAAATCTAATGCTTTAGCAGCCGCTTCAATTTCTGGTAAAAATTCATAAGGCAAGTCGTATTGCGCTAAAATGGAATGAATTTCTGTATTATGTTCTCCTGATTTTCCTAAAACTCTAGTAATTACTCCATAAGGATTTTTTGAGTCTGCTGGCCAATCCGTGAGATCCGCAACAACTTTATCACCATCTTTAGCTTCACCTATTTTATCTTTAGGTATAAAAATATCATTATTCATAGCTCTATCATCAGCAACAACAAATCCAAAACGAGAACTCAATTGCAACTTTCCTACAAAACTTGTTTTTTTACGAGTTATAACTTCTACAACTTCGCCTTCCAATTTATTCTTCTGTTTTCTTTTATAGACATAAGTTTTAACAGTATCTCCATTTAAACCTCCTCCAATACTATTTTTATGAATAAAAACATCTGAATCAAAATCTTCACATATAAAGTAAGCATTTCCAGTACTCGTAACATCAAGAGTACCTACATGATAATGTTTTTCTGCGTCTAATATAAATTTACCTTTACTTTCTTCTTTTATTTTTTTTTGCGCTTTTAAAGCTTCTAGCTTTAGTAGTAACTGCTGTCTACTAGCGTGATCCTCTAACTTTAAAGCACTTGCAATCTGTTTGTAATTCAAAGGTATTCCACGCTGTTCATTCAGTAGTTTAAATATCTTACGCGTTAAATCTTTGATAACGCCACCTTTCTTTTTATAAATACTTTTCTTTTTACCTCTAGGCATATTTTATTTTTGTTTACTTCGATAAAGGTACTGCAAATACCGAATGATTTGATTAAATTGTTTTTATTTTAAAGCTTATCAACATCTTATTATATATAATATTTTCTTTTTAAAAAATTTATAAAACCTATGATGTGTTATTATTAGGTGTTTATTTATACAATAACTATTGAATCTATAATTTTGTTTTTTACTTTACTTTACTTTATGAACATGTTATCATTATTATAATATATTCATTTATAAATGATTAACTATACTTATTCACAACTGTTGATAACCGTAAAATATATTTTGTAACTAATAAATACTTTGAATTTTTATTTAATAAACAAGTAATAAACTGTTAATAACCTTTTGATTTATTTTAAAAAATAAATTTGTTTGGTATTGTATATACACTGTATTTAATTTTTTTAC
>NZ_JBDNAI010000074.1:0-3365 GCF_039768515.1 Wenyingzhuangia sp. | reverse complement strand
TCTTTTTTTGTTTTCATAATTTTAATTACAACAGACCTGCTCTCTTTAAGAGTGCGTCAGGACTCGGCTCTTGTCCTCTAAACTGTGTATACAATTCCATAGGTTTTTTCGTGCCCCCTTGACTCAAAACGAAATCTTTGAATCTAGTAGCTATCTTTTTATTGAATATTCCTGTTTCTTTGAAGTATTCGAAAGCATCAGCATCTAAAACTTCTGCCCATTTATAGGAATAATAGCCAGCAGAATATCCACCTTGGAAGATATGAGAGAAAGCAGTACTCATACAATTTTCTGTGACGTCTGGATATAATAGTGTGTTTTCGAAAGCTTTGATTTCGAACTCTTTTACACTAGTTGTGGTCAAATCATTTTCGTTTAGCGAATGCCATGCCATATCTAAAAGTCCGAAACTAATTTGCCTTAATGTTTGTAGTCCCTCAAGAAAATTTGAAGCCTTTTTTATTTTTTGAATCAAGGAGTTTGGAATGATTTCTCCTGTCTCATAATGTTTGGCAAATAATTCTAAGGCCTCCTGCTCAAAACACCAATTTTCCATGATTTGGCTAGGCAGCTCTACAAAGTCCCAAGAGACAGAAGTCCCAGACAAGCTAGGGTACTTGGTGTTTGCTAACATTCCATGTAGTGCGTGTCCAAATTCGTGAAATAAAGTTGTGACCTCGTTAAAAGTTAGTAAACTAGGTTTCGTCGCTGTTGGTTTTGTAAAATTACAGACGATTGAGATATGGGGTCTTGAGTTTTCTTGATTTAAAATCCATTGATTTTTATACCCTGTTTTCCATGCGCCATTCCTTTTTCCTGGTCTTGGATGAAAGTCTGCATAATAAACGGCAATAAAATCACCCTTTTGGTTTGTGACTTTATACGTTTTTACGTCTTTGTGATACTTTTCAATAGTGTGGATTTCTTTAAAATGCAAATCGTATAAACGCTTGGCAATTTCAAAAGAACCTTCAATTACATTTTCTAGCTGAAAGTAAGGTTTAAGAATTTCTTCATCAAAGTCAAACAATTCATGCTTTAGTTTTTCGCTGTAATAGGCACCAT
Source organism: Wenyingzhuangia sp. (assembly GCF_039768515.1). Taxonomy (NCBI): domain Bacteria; kingdom Pseudomonadati; phylum Bacteroidota; class Flavobacteriia; order Flavobacteriales; family Flavobacteriaceae; genus Wenyingzhuangia; species Wenyingzhuangia sp. Next base: position 2,300 of record NZ_JBDNAI010000074.1, on the reverse strand, counting down.
CCCATTTTTGAAAATCAGTAAGATTGTCTTTTTTGAAAGCAAATTCTTTAAGCTCGTTGAATTGTTCAACGGCTTTTGGCTTGGCTTTTTCCAAAAGGTTTTCTAGAAATTCGGTCACTTTCTCAGCGGATTCTGCCATGCGTTCTTCTAGGACAAAATGGGCATGGGATTCATATCCCAATAACTTAGCTCGACTGGCACGCAGTTGTGTGATTCTTAAAACAATTTCTTCATTGTTATTTTTGTTTTGTTGAAATCCTTTTTTACCTGCTGCAATCGCCATTTCCTTTCTCAGTTCGCGATGATCTGAATAGGTCAAAAAAGGGATGTAGCTTGGGAAATCTAAGGTAAATATCCATCCTTCTTTGTCTTTGTTCTTGGCGGTTTGTAAGGCGTCTTCAATAGCACCCTCGGGTAGACCTCTGAGATCCTTTTCATGGGTAATGTGTAACTCGTAATTTTGAGTTTCGGCTAGCGTATTTTCACCAAAGATTAAAGAGAGTTTAGATAATTCAGTATCTATTTCTCTTAATTTGTCTTTGTTTTCTGGATTCAAACCAGCCCCGTTTCTAGAAAACCCTTTGTACTTTTTTTCTAGAAGCATTAATTCTTCGGGAGTTAAATTTAAAGACTCACGATGATTATAGACCTCCTCGACACGGATAAATAACTCTAAGTTCAAACTAACGTCGTTAGAAAATTTGGTTAATAGTGGTGAAACTTCTTGAGCAATTTTTTGCATCTCATCATTCGTTTCTGCAGAGTTCAAATTAAAAAATATAGATGAAACTCTACCTAATCTCTGTCCTGAAAATTCAAGGGCTTCAATAGTATTCTCAAAGCTCGGAGCTTGATCGTTGTTGATGATATTGTCAATTTCTTGCTGGGCCTCTTTTATACATTGCTCAAAAGCAGATAGGTAATGTTCATTCTTGATTTTTTCAAAAGGAGCAGTGTCGTATAACGTATCAAATTTATGTAAAAGTGGGTTCATCAAGCAGGATTTAAATTTTGATGCAATTTATGAAGAATAAATTAGGAAAGGCATTTGGGCTTGGGTTCATTTGCTAAATTATTATAGTTTAGAGTGTCAATTTTATACTGATAGAAATCTTTTAGATAATAATTTTCATTACATTGAAGTGGTTTATTTTAAATTCTGTGGTTATGAAAATTAAAACTTTTGTCTTAACTAGTCTAGCTGGTTTTGTCGTTTATTATATTTTGGGAGTTTTGTTTTATGGCCTTCTTTTTACAGATATATATCCTAAGGAGCAAAACTTAATGTCTACGGTTTTTATTGCTTCGGGCTGTTTGTTTACTGCACTAGCTTACACGTATATTTTATCAAAAGCACAAGTAAATACTTTTACGTCAGGTTTGGTATTAGGATTTGTTCTTGGTTTGCTCTATGCGATCAGTATGAATTTCTTTATGTATTCTTCTAGAGATACATGTTTGACTAGTGTGTTAATAGATGTAGGTATTGGAGGTGTTTCTACTTCTTTAATGTGTGGCGTAATAGGCGTTTGTTTTGGAAAATCTAAAAGACTATAAATCCTGGAGGTACAGTGTTTTTTTATTGAAAAATAGTTTTGAAAATTCAAAAATCTATATTAAATTTGTTCACATGAAATTGATTACAAAAAATATATGGTGGTGGTACGCTCTTAAAGATTAAGTGTGGGTATTGTTGTGTATTTAAAAAACAAATATATGAAGGCTTATCTCACGATAAGCCTTTTTTTATAGCATATAAAGTATGAAAAAATTACAATTTAAAACTGTTATCAGAGAACAAATGGCTGACACGGTAACACCGGTGTCCCTATATTTGCGATTTAGAGATCGTTTTGCAAATACAGTTTTATTAGAGGGGTCGGACTATCATTCAAAGGAGGATAGTTATTCGTTTATGGGTATACAACCTTTGGTTAACATCAAGATAGAAAAAGAAGCACTAAATTTATATTATCAAGGAGAATTAATGTCTAGTGTTTCTTTGCAAAGGAATTTTGACGAAGTTTTTCAGCATTATAGTGATTTGATTCAGACAGATTCCCCAGAGGAGTACAAAGCCTTCAATGGTCTTTACGGGTACACAACTTATGATGCTGTCCAGTATTTTGAAAATATTAAATTGACCGCAAAGCAAGCAGAGTCAGCGATTCCATTGTTGCAGTATAGCTTTTATAGGTATGTGATAGCGATCAATCATTTCAATGATGAAATGACTGTTATTGAAAATGTTCCTAGTGGGCAGGTCTCTAATATTGATGAAATCATGACCATTATCAATA
>NZ_JBDNAI010000073.1:0-17940 GCF_039768515.1 Wenyingzhuangia sp. | reverse complement strand
TCACAAAATAAAACATCAAACGGCAGCGTATTTTCTTCTTTGGTTTTAGAAACCAACGCAGTACTACTACTAGATAGCAAATAGACAAGATATCCTTTGTCAGTTGCTTTATTTGAGAGCTTTATAAGCTCTTTCCAGGCTTCGCCATCTACATGTTCTAGGTGGTTGGCAACCATCAGGATTGCTTTTGGGGCATCTAAAATGACATCTGTCAAATCATCGGTTTCCGATTCTAGGTAAAAGTCATGAACAGGCGGAATTTCCCCATCTTCTTGGTATACCATGCCTGCTCTAATGTTTTTTCCTATCGCGTAGGGTCTAAAATCGATTAAAGGCAAATAGGTCAGCACATGATAGATCACATAGAGGGAAGAAAAAACAGATGCCATCAAGATCGGCTGTGTTATATTTTTTGAGAACAAAGGCTTGATTTGATCATGCTTAATCATCATCCAGACAATAAGCATTAAAAAAATAATATTCTTATAAAAGGTTTCCCATGCAGTGAGTTTGATTGCATCACCAAAGCATCCACAATCTGTAACTTTGTCAAAAATTGCAGAATAACCTGTAAGGCATAAAAATAGAGTTGTGATTCCAAATAAACACCATAGGGTGGTTTTGGTTCTGTAGCCTAAGAGTAGGGCAATCCCCAGGATCAACTCTGTGAGGATCAAAACAATAGAAAAGGGCAGTGCGAAGGGGATTAAGCCTTCTAAATTTAAGACGTCTCCACCAAAATACTCTTCAAATTTATAAGCAGAACCTTGTGGATCTACTAATTTTACAAAACCAGAAAACACAAACAAAATACCTGTAATTCCTCTGAAAAATTGAAGGATGATAGTATGCATGATCAAGATAGAGTCAAGTGAATCAGAGCAAAAACAGCATAGTTGATCATGTCTTGATAATTGGCGTCAATACCTTCTGATACTAATGTTTTTCCGTTGTTGTTTTCAATTTGTTTTACTCTCAATAATTTTTGTAGAATCAAATCGGTTAGGGAACTCACGCGCATATCTCTCCAAGCTTCTCCATAGTCATGATTTTTATCGAGCATTAACATTTTGGTTATTTTAATATGTTTCTCATATAAAACCACTGCAGCTTTTGTGTCAAGATCTGGTTGAGTAGCAATTCCTTTTTCAATTTGAATTAAGGACATCACACAGTAATTGATGATGCCAATAAATTCAGAAACCTCTCCTTCATCTACTTTTCTGACGTCGTTTTCTTGAAGTTGTCTGATGCGTTGGGCTTTGATAAAAATCTGGTCAGTTAAGCTTGGCAATCTTAAAATCCTCCAGGCACTACCATAATCACTCATTTTTTTAGTGAATAGATGTTGGCAAGTTTCAATTATTTTATCGTATTCTTTATGAGTATTAGACATTGTAGATTTTTTTTGAGTATTTTCGATATTGAAAACGAATTTAATAAAGAATTACCAAACGTATCCCTAAACCTAAAAGTATTTTGAAAATCAACCCAACAATGCGCTGCAAAGGAACCCTTATTGATTTGGCCACACCAAAAGTAATGGGGATTTTAAATATCACACCAGATTCTTTTTACGATGGAGGTAAATACAAAGATGAGCAAGCTATTTTGTTACAGGTAGATAAGATGCTAAAAGAAGGGGCAACGTTTATTGATGTAGGAGCCTATTCTTCAAAACCTGGAGCAGAAGATGTGTCAGAAGAAGAAGAATTAAGGCGAATCGTTCCTGTCATCAAACTTTTGGTCGCAAATTTTTCAAATCTATTGATTTCAGTGGATACATTTAGAAGTCAAGTGGCTGAAAAATGTATCGAAGCTGGAGCAGCTATCATCAATGATATTTCTGGTGGAGATTTAGATCCAAATATGTTTGCTACAGTGGCAAGTTTGCAAGTGCCTTACATTATGATGCATATGCAGGGGACACCCCAGACCATGCAACAAACACCAACGTATAAAAACGTAGTGACAGAGGTGTTTTTCGAATTGTCAAAAAAAGCGGAAAGATTACAACGTTTACATGTTCATGACATTGTTTTAGATGTAGGTTTTGGTTTTGGGAAGACCATAGCACATAATTATGAATTGCTACAGAATTTAGATTATTTTCAGGAAATGGGACTACCTGTTTTGACGGGGATTTCAAGAAAGTCTATGTTGTATAAACCCTTGGGAGTAAATCCACAAGAGGCATTAAATGCAACCACAGTTGCCCATACGATTGCGCTGCAAAAAGGTACTCAAATTCTGAGGGCACATGATGTAAAGCAGGCCGTAGAAGCGGTTAAGATTTTTGGTCTCCTGAGCAAGAAATAAACACCTATGGTAAAATATGATCAGTGGCTTTTTATTTTAAATTTTGTTTGTTGTCCCTCTTTTGTGATTCTTCTACTTAAAGGTGCTGATGGTTATCCGTTCTCTCAATGATCTAAAGGCATCGAAAGTTTTCAGAAGTTTAGATCCAAAGCTATTAAACATTCCGGCATCTATGTAAACAGCACTTGCGTGGTGTGTGTATCTTCCCATTTCAAAAATATGCTTGTCTTTGAACATAAAGGGTTTGGAGACAAAAAACACAACATCAGGATCTCCCTCAAGTCTGATTTTTTTGGCTTGAATAATGGGGTGACTTTCAGGTTTGTTCTGATAAATATTTTCATATTTGTTTAAGTCCATTAGGGAGTTGATTAAGGGATCATTTCCTACAGCCATCCATGGATTGTACCAGACCATACAGGCAGCCTTTTTAACTTCGAACTCTTTGATGTACAATTTAAATTCGTTAAGCTTTAATTTGATCTTGTGATTGATCAGTTGCGCGTCAACCCTACGATTAAGCATCAATCCTATTTTTTCGATCAAACGGATCGTATCCTCAATACTTGTGATTACAATCGTGTATACTTGAGTGAACTCTTGTAGTTTTTTTATGTTTTCTCTACTGTTTTGGTCTTTATAGCAAAAAACAAGATCTGGTTTGAGTTCCTTTATCTTGTCTATATTGAGTTCCTTAGCATCTCCGAGAATGGGTTTGGTGTGTTTAAAGTGTATAGGGTTTGTACAAAGACTAGTGATTCCAATAATATTGTCTTCTAGATTTAAATCATAGAGTGTTTCGGTCATCTCAGGTACTAAAGAAATAATTTTTCTAGGGGTTTTCTCAAACGTAATTTCGTTGCCTAGGTCATCAAAAAAAGTCATTATATGATTTTGTGATTCGTTAGGATTTTAGCCATTTGATCTTGTAGGTTTTGGGCTTCTTTTTGGGCAACATTAGCAAAGTCTTCCCCATGGCTAGCATAAATAATTCCCCTAGAAGAATTGACTAGAAGTCCAATATTTTTTTTGTTGAGCCCATGTTTACAGACCCCTTCCAAACTTCCCCCTTGGGCACCGACACCAGGAACCAATAAAAAGTTATTTGGTGCGATGTCTCTAATTCCTTTGAAATGCTCTGCTTTGGTAGCTCCCACAACAAACATTAAGTTTTCAGAACCCTTCCAGGACAAAGAGGTTTTGATGACTTCTTTGTACAGAGGTTCATTGTTGTCTAAGTTTTTACCTTGAAAGTCTAGTCCTCCTTTGTTAGAAGTTAACGCCAACATGATAGTGTATTTGTCTTTAAAAGCTAAGAATGGCTCAACAGAATCACTTCCCATGTAAGGAGCAACAGTTACAGAATCAAAATTTAGATCTTCAAAAAAAGCTTTTGCATACCTCGTAGAGGTGTTTCCAATATCTCCACGTTTGGCATCGGCAATGGTAAAAATTTCAGGATAATGATGATTGATATAATTGATGGTTTTATCCAAGGCTTGCCATCCTTTTATCCCATAAGCTTCATAAAAAGCGGTGTTAGGTTTATAGGCAACAGTCAGATGATGAGTGGCCTCTATGATTTGTTTGTTAAATTCAAAGATAGGATCTTCTGTAGCTAACAAATGCTTTGGGATTTTATCCAAATCCACATCCAAACCAATACATAAAAAAGATTGTTTCTTTTTTATTTCTCTAACCAACTCTTTAATTGTCATCTGATTAATTTTATGTTTTTTTTCAGTGCTGTAAAAATACAGATATCTTTAGACATAAGCAGTATTTATTAAAGCTCGTATTTTTTAGTAGCATCAAGTTTGATAAAGATGAAGAGCAATAAGGTGAAACCCCATAGCGAAGAACCTCCATAACTAAAGAACGGGAGAGGAATTCCTATGGTTGGAAACAACCCTATGACCATCGCAATATTAATCAATACATGGAAAAAGAAAATACAAGCCACACCATAGCCGTAAATCCTGCTGAATTTTGATTTTTGTTGTTCTGCCAAATGAATAATTCTAAGGATAAAACTAACAAACAGTACGATGACTATTGTTGTGCCCCAAAATCCCCATTCTTCTCCAATGGTACTAAAAATATAATCCGTGTCTTGCTCAGGAACAAATTTACCCTCTGTTCGCTCTCCTTGTAAATAACCTTTTCCCCAAAAACCCCCTGATGAAATGGTTTTGATAGATTGTGAGGTGTTGTAACCAATATCGTTGGTGTCATCACTCAACCCTAGTAGAATATTAAAACGGTCTTTATGTCTTTGTTGAAACACATAGGTGAAAATATAATGAACACTAGCAATATAGGTGCTAATAACGATTAAAATACCAATAATTTTAGCCCATACAAATCCAAGCAATCTCCTGTTTGCATATGCTAGGTAGATAAGGGTTAGAGCACTAAGGACACAAGCGCCAATAATGACATATATATAACCAAAGACGAGGGTAGTTAGAAATAGAACAATAGCTAAAACCCCAATGATGAGTATGTTAGAGTGTAATCCCTCTCTGTAAAACAATAAGATGAAAGATATGTAGACCAGTGCAGAACCAGGATCGGGCTGTAGCGTAATTAGTACAGCAGGAATGGTAATGATGATGAATACGATTGCTTTATTCTTAAAGGGTTTGAAACTGAATTGTCTGTTGTCTAAAATTTTTGCTAAGGCTAGTATTGTCCCTGTTTTGGCAAATTCTGTAGGTTGAATGCTAAAATTACCTATCGCATACCAGGAGGTTGCTCCGTTAATGTTTTTTCCAAAAGCGAAAAGTCCAACAAGCAAAAGCATGCAAAATAGATATAGATAGGGAGCCATTTTTTCGTAAAAACTACTGTCGATAAACATCAGGAAAATTGCCATGAGAAAGGAGAAGCCGATCCAAATGATTTGCTTTCCATATCGCGTACTAAAATCGAAAAACTCGTGATGATTTTCAGAACTGGAAGCTGCATATATATTCATCCATCCAAAACAAATGAATATTAAGTATATACAGACCAAAAGCCAATCTATATGCTGTAGTAAGTTAATTCTTTGAGTTCTCAATGGTTTGAATTGCTAGTTGTTTTTTATATTCTGCTGCTAAGGAAGTGTTGATTATTTTATCTTCCCACCATTCTAGTGAATTGGCGTGTCCTTTTAGGTATTTAGAAATCATTAAACTGGCAATCGGTGCTGCTATAGTAGAGCCAAACCCACCGTTTTCTACATAGATAGCCAATGCAATTTTTGGATTTTCTCTAGGGGCAAAAGCTACAAATATAGAATGATCTGCCAATTCATATTTGATTCCGTTTTTACGAATATATACCTGTGTTGTTCCTGTTTTACCACAAATTTCGATGTCTTTTATTTTCACGTGTTTTGCGGTCCCCGTTTGATAAACATCATGCATTCCATCAATTACAGGTTTGAAGTTTTTAGCATCAATAGTAGTCTGTTTTTTTGTGGTGTATTTTTTATTTTCAATGGGTTTGCCATTTATTTTTTTTAGCACATGTGGAGTGTAATAATACCCTCTATTGGCAATAGCAGCGGTTATGTTGGCCAATTGAATGGGAGTTGTTAAGATTTCACCTTGTCCAATAGCATTGGATATGATTGTGGAGTATCTCCAAGTTTTTCTTGGGTAAATCCTGTCATAATAGTCAGAAGATGGGATGTTTCCTTTTTGTCCAATGGGTAGGTCATACCCTAAATAGTTACCCAATCCAAAACTTAGCAAATGACTTCTCCAATGGGTTAAGCTTTCTTGCGAAGAGTCGTATTTTTCGAGTAGTAGTTTGTAGACGTTAGAAAAATAGCTGTTACAAGATTTAGAGATGCCTAGCCTAAGATCAATTGCACGGTCTGTAATTCCACAGTGACAGCCCATAAAATTGTTTTTTTTATTTCCATATTTAAATCCGTGATGGCAGTAAAAACGAGTTCTTGGGTTGATTACTTTTTCTTGTAATCCAATTAGTCCTTGCAAAAGTTTAAATGGAGATCCAGGGGCATAGACAGCTTGTAGACTTCGATCAAACATGGGTTTGTTTATGCTATCATTAAAAAGAATTACAGAGTTTTTCGATTTTTTTCTACCGACCATCAAGTTTGGGTCGTAATTTGGAGCTGTCACTAGCGCAAGAATTTCACCGCTACTGGGTTCGATGGCAACTATACCTCCTCTTTTGTTGCTCATCAACAATTCTCCATAGGCTTGTAAATCGATATCAATTGTAAGTGATAAATCGTTACCTGGTTTAGGAAGGGTGTCATACAAACCTTCTTTGTAGGCACCAGTGATTTTGTTTAGTCTATTTCGTAGCTTATACGAAACTCCTTTGGTTCCTCTGAGAATGTCTTCATATTCTTTTTCGATCCCTTGCACGCCCACGAGCTCTCCTTGTTCGTAATAAGGGTTTTTTTGGGCGAGGTATTCGTTAACTTCATTGATGTATCCTAAGACATTTGCAGCATGAGGATAAGGATAATTTCTCAACGACTTTGTTTGAATGAAAAAACCTTTGTATTTGTGTATTTTTTCTTGCAAGTAGGCATAGTCCTTTTTAGAAAGTTGACTTAGAAGTACTGAAGGTAGCCATGGAGCATAATTTCTTGCTCTTGAGAGTTGGCGTATTAGGTGTTTTTTGTCAATTTTTAATAGACTACAAAATTCAAGGGTGTCAAAAGGTTTGACTTCATTTGGAATGACTTTGACATCATACGTTTGTTCATTTGCTATCAATAATTTTTCGTTTCTATCGTAAACAAATCCTCGCTCAGGATAGGTGTAGATGCGTTTGATGGCTGAGTTGTTGAGCGTTATTTTATCGTTGTCACTAGAGATAACCTGTAAGAAAAAAAGCCTCGCCACAAAAGTGACCCCTGTCAAGATAACTAACAAAGGGAGTAGCACGTTTCTTTTTTTCATTTCTTTTTGTTTACGGTGAACATCGATAGAAAGATCACGATCACAAATGTAGTAAATAAACTATTGTTCAAAGTTTTATACAGGATCGTTCCTAGGGAATTAAAACTAAAGTATTCTAGTAAATAAATGGCAAATTGATGGACAAAAGCGAGACTAAAAATTAAAATTATTTTTTGTAGAGTACTGTAGTTTTGGTATTTAAATAGTTTTAAGTCAAGGTCCTTGTCGTTGAAAACAAATTTAATAATGGGTAGTCTAATATAGCAGATCAGTAAAAGTGCTGCTGTATTTACACCTCCAGAATTACTAAAAGTGTCTAGTAGCATTCCAAAAAAGAACGCTGTAACCAATAGATCTGTAATGTTCTTTTTAAGAGGATACCACAATATAAAAAGTAGATATACCTGAGGGTTTATGTATCCAAAAATACGCATGTGGTTAGCGATGAGAACCTGGAGCGGAATCAACAATAAAAAACGACCAGCTATTTTGATTAGATCACTATTCATCTCTCATTTTTTCTAGGTTGTCAATTTCAATTTTATGAAAGTTCTTAATGATAGAAACGTTTGTAACATTTTTGATATCATTGAACAATTCTATATTGATTTCTTTTACTCTATCCTCTCTATAAGTAATGTCTGAGATGCTACCTATTGGTATTCCAGCAGGAAAAATACTAGATCGACCACCTGTTATAATTGTGTCTCCTATGCTTAGCACTGCTTGTCTTGGAATGTCTTTCAATTGAGCTTTAGTGGTCGATTTACCATTCCATGTGAGGGTCCCAAAATAATCTGCGTTTTTTAATTTCGCGTTTACTTTGAAGTTTGAGTTTAACACAGATATAGCAGAAGTATAATTTTTTGACACGTTAGAAGTAATGCCAATGATTCCTTTTGTGTTAACAACAGCCATGTCAATATCTACATGATCTCCTAAGCCCTTATCTATAGTGATATAGTTATTGAGTTTGTGAAAATCATTATTGATGATTTTTGCGGGTATGTACTTGAATTTCTGATGGTGTTCTCTGTTAACACTATCTAAAAAAACAATTTGTTTTTGTTGATTGGCTAAAAAATAGTTAAGGAGTTTTGTGTTTTCCTTTGCCAATAACTCATTTTCTTTTTTTAATTGTAAATATTCTCTAAAAGAAGTAATACTGTTGTATACACCACCAGTTATCTGGTTGGCAGAATTGATAAACTTACTTCTTTGGTAGGAATGAAATTGGATCGTTAAAAATAGAGCAATAAATTCTAAAACAAAAAACAATAGGAAGTTCCTGTTTTTTTGAATTAAATATAAAATGAATTGCATGTCTTTAACTTAATAATACGGATTTATATTTGTCTAATTCTTTTAAAGCTACTCCCGTACCTCTTACAACCGATCTTAATGGATCTTCTGCAATATAAACCGGTAAATCCGTTTTTCTAGACAGTCGCTTATCCAATCCTCTTAGCATAGATCCTCCTCCAGCTAAATAAATTCCAGTATTGTATATATCAGCAGCCAACTCTGGAGGTGTGGATGACAGACACTCCATAACAGCATCTTCTATTCTTAGAATAGACTTGTCTAGAGCCTTGGCGATTTCCCTGTAGGATACTTGTACTTGTTTGGGTTTACCGCTAAGTAAATCACGACCTTGTACCAGCATGTCTTCTGGAGGTGTTTCAAGATCTTCAGTAGCAGCTCCAATTTGAATTTTAATCTTTTCACCAGTAGTTTCTCCAACATATAAATTGTGTTGGGTACGCATATAGTACATGATGTCATTGGTAAACAAATCTCCCGCAACTTTTACAGATTTGTCGCAAACAATACCAGCTAGAGCAATAACAGCGATTTCAGTGGTTCCCCCACCGATATCGATGATCATGTTTCCTCTAGGTTCCATAATATCTATACCTACACCAATGGCAGCAGCCATTGGTTCGAAGATTAGGTATATTTCTTTCGCATTCATATGGATTGCAGAATCTCTCACGGCTCTTTTTTCTACTTCTGTGATTCCAGAAGGAATACAAATAACCATTCGAAGTGATGGAGAGAAAATTCTTTTTCTGATTGATGGAATGCTTTTGATAAACTCTTTGATCATCTCTTCAGATGCTTGAAAATCTGCGATCACTCCATCTTTTAGTGGACGAATGGTCTTGATGTTTTCATGTGTCTTTCCTTGCATCAAACGAGCATTTTTACCCGTAGCGATAATTTTTCCTGACGATCTGTCTCTGGCCACAATAGAGGGAGAGTCAATGACTACTTTACCATCGTGTATGATCAGTGTATTGGCTGTTCCTAAATCTATTGCAATGTCCTCGGTCCAAAAGTCAAAAAAATCCATATTTCAGTTTGTGTTGTTTATCTTTTACAGAATGTCATAAACAAATGTAATCAAATTAATGTTTAAAATGACGAGTTCCTGTCATTACCATTCCTATTCCGTTCTTGTTACAGTAATCAATGGATAGCTGGTCTTTAATAGATCCACCTGGTTGAATTACAGCTTCAATACCTGCTTGGTGAGCAATTTCTACGCAATCAGGAAATGGAAAGAAAGCATCACTAGCCATTACTGCTCCTTCTAAGTCGAACTTAAAGTGATTGGCTTTAGCTATCGCTTGTTCTAAGGCATCTACTCGAGAAGTTTGACCTGTACCTCCTGCACACAACGTTTTGTCTTTGACCAAAATGATGGTGTTTGATTTTGTGTGTTTACAAATTTTTGAAGCGAACAAAAGGTCATCAATTTGACTATCCGTTACGATTTTCTCTGTTACATTTTTCAAATCTTCTCTTTGGTCTGTAATCAAGTTAGCATCTTGAAACAAAACGCCGTTCAACGCGGTACGGTAAGATACTTTTGGCAACTCTACATCTTTCAAAATCAGTAGAACTCTATTTTTCTTACCTTTTAAAATTTCTAAAGCCTCCTGGTCATAAGCAGGAGCAATGACTACTTCGCAGAACAATTTGTGGATTTCTGTTGCAGTTTCGACATCAATAGTTTTGTTGGCAATAAGAACTCCCCCAAAAGCAGATGTAGGATCACCAGCAAGCGCGTCAACATAGGCTTGGGCTAATGTTTTTCTTTGAGCAAAACCACATGCGTTATTATGTTTTAGGATGGCAAATGTAGGATCCTCTCCTTTGAATTCATTGATTAAGTTCACTGCTGCATCTACATCTAACAAGTTGTTGAAAGACAACTCTTTTCCGTGTAATTTGTCAAACATAGCTTCCAAATCACCATAGAATGCCCCTTTTTGATGAGGGTTTTCTCCATAGCGTAAGGGAGTTACTTTGTCAAAAGATTGACGGAAGTTGGTTTCTGCTTCATTCATGTAGTTGTATATTGCTGCATCATAATGGCTTGAAACAGCAAAGGCTTTGGCAGAAAAACGTTTGCGGTCTTGAATTGAGGTTGTTCCATTATGGTCTGATATGATGCTTAAAAATTCGTCGTATTGTTCCATAGAAGACACACAGATGACATCTTTAAAATTTTTAGCAGCAGCTCTGATGAGTGAAATACCACCAATATCTATTTTTTCAATAATATCTTGTTCTGGGGCACCACTTGCAACTGTTTTTTCAAAAGGGTAAAGATCAACAATAACAATATCCATTTCAGGAATCTCAAATTCTGCCAATTGGGCTTTGTCATTTTCGTTGTCTCTACGACTTAAAATACCTCCAAATACTTTTGGATGTAAAGTTTTAACTCGTCCCCCTAAAATTGAAGGATAGGAAGTGATATCTTCAACAGCTACACAATCGATACCTAAATCTCTAATGAATTTTTCAGTTCCACCAGTCGTGTAAATAGTTATTCCTAATTCGTTAAATTTTCTAACAATAGGTTCTAAACCATCTTTGTGGAAAACTGAAATCAAAGCTGATTTAGCTTGTTTAGTAGTACTCATTTTTATGAATTTCGATTAAAAACACAAAACTACTAAAAGTCACTCAAAAGCTAAACTATTGACCTGTTTAATTCCTAAACTTTTATTTATTTTTTAGGTATTCTTTTTTTTAAATTTTAAATTTGATTTTGAAAAGTGATTGGCAATGCGAAATAAAAAAATATGGGGATTTCTTATGCGATTTTTTGCTACCTATTTTTTTATGTTTTTAGGGTATTCATTATGGCTTCTCTCTGCAGAAACTAAGGTTCCTTTTTTTGAGACAGATTTGATTACACGGCAGGTGGCAAAAAGTACTGATTATTTGTTAAAATCTTTTGGAACAAATGTTTATGTGGATCAACATCCTTCAGAGTTGTCTTTGAGGCTTTACATAAATGATACCTACGTAGCAAGAGTTGTCGAGGGGTGTAATGGGATAAGTATTATGATTCTTTTTGTTGCTTTTCTTATGGCATTCAAAGGGAGTTGGAAACGGACCACTTTGTTTGGTTTTATCGGTTGTGTTTCTATATATCTGGTAAATGTTCTTAGAATAGCTTTGTTAGCTTTCATGTTGTTCCATTTTAATTCGTATGAATTTTTTCTTCACGATTTTTTGTTCCCTGCCCTTTTATATGGATACGTTTTTCTTTTGTGGTTGCTCTGGGTAAATCGCTTATCGAGCTTTAAAAGTTAAGAAGATATGAAAAGAAACTTAAGGGTTGTGTTGGTTGTGTTTTTGTTCTTCTGCCTGATTATGGTGAGGGCATTACAAGCGGAATTGTTTTACGATCCTCTCCAAGACTATTTTCAAAATGATTATTTATATCTTCCTATTCCTAACATTGAAAATAAAAAGTTGTTTTTTTCTTACTTTTCAAGGTATTCAATCAATACAATCCTTTCGATGATCATCCTAAGGGTAGCTTTTGGAAATGATTCCTTTAGCAGAACTGTACTTCTATTTTACGTATTCGCCTTCGTCTTGTTGTCTTCTGTCTTTTTTGGTTTGATCTTTTTTCAAATAGATCTAGGCCATTTATTTCTATTTTACCTAAGGAGGTTTATCATTTACCCGGTATTTGTTTTGGTATTGTTACCATATCTTTATGTGATCCACAATAGAGAAAATTTTGTTTTGTAAATAAATGAATATTTGTTGTTCAAATTCATTATTTACCAAAGATCATATTGTATTTTTGCCGCCTAATTTATTGTTATGTGGGTTTATTACGGGTTAATCACAGCTTTTTTTCTAAGTATCAATGCGCTTTGTAGAAAGAGAAGTGTTAAAGGGAATGCTGTTTTTCCTGTGTTATTGGTTAGCAATGGAATTAGTGCTTTACTATTGGCTCCCGTTTTTATTGGCTCTTTTATTTGCCCAGCGTACATGAAAGAATTAGACTTCTATATTCCAAGCATTGCCTTAGAAGATCACTTCTACATTGGGGTCAAGTCTTTGATTATGTCTTGCTCTTGGGTGTTGGCTTTTTACGCTTTAAAATACTTACCGATTACTATTGTTACCCCCATTAGGTCAGCGGGTCCTTTTTTTACTTTTTTAGGAGCCATCATGATTTATAGAGAAAGTCCAACGGCCCTACAGTGGTTAGGTTTTTGTTTGATTGTTTTATCGATGTTGGCGTATTCAAAGATTGGTAAAAAAGAGGGTATTGTGTTTAAAAACAACAAAGCCATTTCAGCAATTGTTGCAGCTACTTTTTTAGGTGCGTGTAGTGGTTTGTATGATAAGTTTTTATTTCAATACCAACAATACAATGTCGTAACGGTCCAGTGGTGGTTCTTTTTTTACGTCACCTTGATCATGTCTCTATTGGTCTATTTTGTTTATCTACCAAGGAAAAAAGAGATGGGACGTTTCACTTGGCATTGGTCAATATTGGTTATTGGACTTTTTATACTACTGGCCGATTATTTCTACTTTAAAGGGTTGCAGGATCCTGAAGTGTTAATTATGCTTATGTCTGCAATCAAGCGAAGTCAAATCATTTTTACCGTTTTAATTGGAGGTATACTTTTTAAAGAAAAAAACAAAAAGCAGAAAATGATACCTTTGGTAGGAGTTGTTATAGGTGTGTTGTGTATAATGTACAATGCTTAGATAGAAACTAGGACAACAGCGATGAATCCTAAAACAATTCCTATCACTTTTATTAAGGTTAGTTTTTCTGCAAGGAAAATGACTCCAAGCGCAATGGTAACGAGCAGGGCTAGATTTCTAATCGGTACAACAGTACTTAATTTTCCATGTTTCAAAGCTAAAAACCAACATACTTGTGCTAGACCTCCTAAAACACCGCCAATAACTAAGTGTTTGATGCTCTTTAAGTCATATTTAGTTTTTTCAAGCAATGCGAGTACAGTTAAGATAATCATGTGGCTCATGATAAATACAGAGGCCCCCAGACCTGTAGAAAAAAAAGGAGTTCCTTGTTTGTAGAAAAACACACAAGACCCAAAAAGGATCATAGCCAGAATGGCGTATACTGTTGACATAGTTTTAAATCGGTAAAATTATTTTAGCCATTGTGAAATAGATGAAAATGCCCAAAATATCATTGCTTGTTGTGATAAAAGGTCCTGTGGCTAAGGCGGGATCAATACCTCTTTTGTCTAATATCAATGGCACGAAAGTACCAATAAGTGCAGCGATAATAATCACAAGGATTAATGAGGATGCAATGGTAATACTCAATAAAAGATCAGAGTTTTGAACTACTCCATAGCCGATGACAAGAAAACCCAAAACAACGCCATTGATAAGACTCAAACCTATTTCTTTAAACAATCGATTCCATAGACTTCCCTTGATGTTGTTATTAGCCAATCCCTGTACAATAATACCTGAAGATTGAACACCTACATTACCTCCCATAGCCGCAATCAATGGCGTAAAAAAGAAAAGTTCAGAGTAATTTCTTAACAAATCACTGTCAAAACTACTCATAATGGCAGCTGCACACAAGCTACCAAACAATCCTAAAATTAACCAGGGCAATCGAGCTCTTGTTAATTCTATGATAGAGGCATCAGCTTCTACATCATCAGTCAGACCTGAGGCCAGTTGGTAATCTTTCTCAGCTTCATCTTTGATGATGTCAATAATATCATCCACTGAGATTTGACCAACCAATCTACCCATTTCATCAACTACCGCCACTACAACCAAATCATACTTCTGCATAATTCTAGCAACTTGTTCTGCCTCTTCGTTTGCTTTTACGGAAGTTATAGAAGGACTGTAAACCTCTCTTACAGGAGTTCTTGTTGAGGTTGTTAGTAAGCTTTTTAGAGACAACCTACCTTTTAAAACATCATCGTCATCAACCACATAGACAGTGTAAACTTTTTCAAATTCTTCTGCTTGCAGACGCATTTCCTTGATGCTTTGCATACATGTCCATTTCTCATTTACTTTGATCAACTCCTTTCCCATGAGTCCTCCTGCTGTATTCTCATCATAGCGTAAGAGATCTACAATATCTTTGGCATGTTTGATGTCTTCTATCTGAGATATTACCTCATGCATTTGCTCGTCAGAAAGTTCAGAAATCATATCTGCAGCATCGTCAGATTCTAATTCGTTCACCTCATTGGCAATTTCTTCTGTTGACATACCCTTTAAGATTTCCTCTCGAATATCTTCACTTAGTTCAACAATTGCATCAGCAGTCTTTTCGGTGTTAACAATTTTAATGATTGCAATTGCCAATTCAGCCTCAATTTCCTCAAATAATTCGGCTAAATCAGCATAATGGACATCTTTAAAAACTTCAATAATTTTTGCATGGTTGTTGTCTGAGATGAGCTCAGTTATATGGCTAATAAATTCTTTATTGATTTGAAATTCCATCTTTTTCAATTAAAGTAGTTAATTCAATAAATCCGTTTACAGATAGCTGTTCAGGTCTTTTGTTAAAAATTTCTTGAGCTCTTAATTCATCAGAAATATTAAGACTTTTAAGACTACTTCGCATCATTTTTCTGCGTTGTCCAAAAGCTGTTTTGACAATTCGTTTGAATAGTTTGTCTGAAACAGGAAGATGTAAGTTTTTCTTACGTTTCATGATCATAACACCAGAGTCTACCTTTGGGGGAGGATTAAAAACAGTTGGAGGGACAGTAAATAAATATGTTGTGTCAAAATAAGCTTGGGTCAATACTGAAATGATTCCATAGGTTTTACTCCCTGGATCTGCGCATATTCTTTTTGCTACTTCCATTTGAAACATACCTCCAAATTCAGGTATAAATGCTCGATATTCTATAGTTCTAAAGACAATTTGGCTAGAAATATTGTATGGAAAGTTTCCGATAATGGCAAACTGTTCTTGCTTGAAAATATCTTGTAGATTGATTTTTAAAAAATCTTTATTGTGTATTCTAGAAGCCAAATGTAAATAGTGTGCCTGTAAGTATTCTACTGATTCATCATCTATTTCAATAGCATGTGTGGTGTATTTTTTTTGCAATAGATACTTAGTCATCATCCCCATTCCTGGACCAATTTCTAACACATTGTCATAGGTTTCCTCGGATAATATATTTGCTATTTGCTCTGCAATACTTTCATCTGTCAAAAAGTGTTGGCCTAAATGTTTTTTTGCTTTGACTGACATACTATTTGTTTTTTATGTAATACTTATAAATGATATAAGCAACAATGGCCACTAATATATAAGGGATAACCATTAATGTTACAATTCCATCATTCAATCCTTTTGCATAAGAACTATCCCCACTTTCTACAACTGCTTTACACATCGCGCACTGGCTGTAATTGAGGATTGGTTTTGCGAAAAGTATCAAAAATAATATGAATTGTACTTTCTTCATTTTAGTAGTATGGTTTGATCATTACATATACAATAACACCTGTAACAGCTACATAAAGCCATATTGGAAAGGTGATTTTGGCTATTTTTTTATGTCTTTCTACCTCTCTATTGATTCCTCTGACAAAAGTAGTCAATACCAATGGTATGACTGTGATAGACAATATAATATGAGAAACCAAGATGAAGAAATAAACCAGTCTAATGGTTCCTGTTCCTCTAAACTCTGTGGAGTCACTTGTCATATGGTAAAGGACATACATTACTAAAAATAAGGCAGAACAAACCATTGCTGTTTTGATAAGAACTTCATGGATTCTGATTTTTTTGTTTTTAATAGCGATGACAGCTCCTACCAACAAAACTGCTGTTATTGCGTTAATAGTTGCATAGATAGGAGGTAAGAATACAGGTAATGTGATGTCTAATTTCACACCAAATAGAATAGCAACCGCAACGGGAATTACAATAGATAATATTGTAATTAATTTTTTGTAATTTTTGTTTTCCATGTTATTCGTTTAATAATAGATTAATATCCTCGCTTAGTAATTTAATTTCTTCCTTTGCAGTACCTTGATAAAATATTTTGGGATTTCCATACGGATCTACTCTTGATCTTAGGTAGCCATTTTTATCGATCAGCGCAAAAAAACCTTGATGTTCAAATCCTCCAGCTACTTCGGGGTTTATTCCAGCAAATATATTTAGTCCTTTATTTGCCATTTCATAAATCAACTCTTGTTTACCGGTAAGAAAATGCCAATTCAAACTACTTACGCCGTAGTTCTCTGCATATTGCTTTAATACCATTGGTGTATCGTAGCTAGGGTTGATAGTAAACGATGCAATTCCAAAGTCATCCCGAACACCAAACTCCTTTTCTAAGGTTAACATGTTTCTATTCATCACAGGGCAGATGGTTGGGCAACTGGTAAAAAAGAATTCAACAACATATACCTTATTTGCATAATCTATATTAGAGATGATAAGGTTATTCTGATTTGTAAAAGTAAAATCAGGCATTTTTCGGGCTTTATTGTTGATTACCAAATAACTCAAGCCACTAGCATCTGGTAAGTTTATCTTTTGATAGTTTAAACTTGTGCTTTTCGTGTTTTTATGATGATTCCAGTTACGAATCACGTAAATGGAAAACAACAGTACAACAATTGTGAATCCGATATATGAATATTTATTCTTCATTTTTACCTAACCTTTCTTTTCTCGAGGTTGTTGATACTTCTTGTTCATAGAAAACATTTTCGGTATCGACCAATAATTTGTTTTTTAGATCGTTGATAGAGGACAAGTCGTAAGCAAATACCTCTTCTCCTATTTTATCATCGTCTGTTCTACCACGTTGGTTTCTATTTTTATCAATAATAAATGCTTGATTTGATGCCAAACGGTCATCTAGTGGAGCGAGTGTTTTTAAAGATTGATAAAGTTTTGTGATTTCTAAAGAGTCAAGATAGATGAATTTCCATTTGAAAAATTTATCATCAGTTGTTTTGGCTAGTTTTTCTTGAATACTTTTAATCTTGAGACTGTCTAAATCGCTGTGAACAGAGATCATTTGAAACCTTTTGTATTTTTTTAATTTCTTAAAAACCACCTGATTGATGTTAAATAGCTGCACCTCTTTTGCTTCTGGTTTATTTCCTAAGAAAGTAATGATATTGATATGATTTTCAAAAGAAGTAGTGTCTTTTTTAAAAGTTGCAATTTCCACAATATTTTTGTTGAAAATTTCACAAGGTTTAAAGTTGACATCACCCAAAGATAGGAATATAAAAAACCCTAAGGGTCCAATGAATAGTAGGGCTAGAATAATTTTTTTCTTCATTATTAGTATGTTTTAAATACTAAAAAAGGCGGATTAAATCCACCTTTTTATAAATTAATATT
>NZ_JBDNAI010000072.1:0-2904 GCF_039768515.1 Wenyingzhuangia sp. | reverse complement strand
GAGGGACCGCAGATATAACATTCGGTAGCATCATATTGTGTGCCTAGCTCCTGAACTGCTGCCTTAATTGTATCGGTATCGAGCAGTCCTCGTTTACCTTGCCAATCTGTCGGGGGAATGTTTATAATATGTTCTACTTTAAAACGATTACTGTAGTTTTCCTCCAGTGTATCAATTTGACTTTTAAACATAACTGTATCGAGCCGTTCGTTTGCATAGAGTAACTTTACTGTGCTCTTTGGCTCTTTTGACATTACTGTTTTTGCTATTGATAGTAGAGGAGTAATTCCGCTACCACCACCAAAGAGAATGTATTTTTTTTGTTGTTCCTCTTGACATGTTACACGAAAATTACCTTGTGGAGGCATTATTTCTATGGTTCCTCCTTCCTTAACATGGTCATTAATATGATTTGACACCAATCCATTTTCTACCCGTTTTACCCCAATGGTAATATGATCTTCTATGGGGCTGCTGCACATGGAGTAGGCCCTTCGCTGTTCCTCTCCATTGAGGGTAAACTTCAAAGTAAGATATTGACCAGGTAAATAGTTGAACTCCTGATTTAAATCTTCTGGTACATTCAAAGTAACTGCTACCGCATACTCTGTTTCAGGCTTTACTTCAAGTACCTTTAATGGATGAAATTTCATTGTTTTTTCCGTTAGTCAGATTATTTATTATGCCGGAATAATTTTTCCAGACATGCTTTTGTAACCTTGTAAGGTGTTGTTCAAAAATGGCTCAGAATTGCCTACTTCGAGTCTGCTGGCATATTTGCAAAGTGCTTTTAATAACTCTTCCATCTCTAACCTCGCCAAATGTTCTCCTGCACACCTGTGGTTTCCATACCCCCAACCTAAGTGATCCTCAGGATTTCGGTGGATATCAAATTCATCAGGATTAGGATATTTTTTCGGATCTCTATTTGCGCAGCTCCAGAGCATCAGAACCCTTTTACCTTTCTCTAGTTGGTAGCCAGCAACTTCTGTATCTTTGGTTATCACTCGAGAAAATCCTCGTACGGGTGAAGATAGTCGGATAGCCTCGTTTACAACGCCTCTAATCAAATCAGGATTTTCTTTGATCTCATTGAATTTTTCAGGGTGTTTTGCCAACAACTCAAACATAGAAGTTGCTGATTGAATTGTCGTATCTAAACTGGGTATTGCATAACCCATTACTATGGCTCTTCCTTCATCCTCACCTAATTTACCTTCTTCAATTGCTTTGAAGGTCGCATGAGACCAACTTCCTGGCAAAACATTATCCTTGTTTAAGGTCCGAGAATATTTAGACAACCCAAATATAAGTCCCGGTAATGACTTAAGGGTTCTTAGATTGTTTGGCCCGAAGGTGTTAAAGGTAGCAAAGGCCCAATCCAATAATTTTTTGCTGCCTTTCTCAGGATATCCTATCATTTTGCTGACGATTTCCAAAGGGATGTGCGCTGCAAAATCTTTAACAACCTCTATTTCATTTTTTTCAGCCAAATTTTGCACCATATTTTCACAAGACTCAGAAATATTATCCTTGATATCTTTGAGCTTTCGTTGGGTTATGGGTTTCATATACCAAGCTTTGCGCTTTCTTTGTTCCTCCCCCTCACTCATCAAAACAGAAACTTTGGCCTCGGGTACTTCATTTGCTTGTTTATTCAAGGCAACCCCCTGGTCAGCCGTAAAGGTTTCCGGATCGTTCAGTACTTCCATATGGGCTGCATAGCTGGTAACAGCGTACACCTTGTCTTTTTTGAGATAAATAACATCTCCTAGTGCACTCAAATCTTTATACAGCTGTAACCCTGAAGCTAAAGATTTAGTAGAAAAAACGCTTTTATTGTATGAAGGTACCTGTTTCATGATTTTTATAAAGAATTATAATATTAATGTGATTGTCTTCTAAACTGTGTTTTTTTAGCCATCTCCTCTGACCAAGGAATGACCCCATTCTCAGTTGCCCATTTGTTATAAATAGAATCCATTTTTGCAATGGTCTCTGGCTGAGAAGCAGCGATATCATTTGACTCCGTTCTGTCGGTAGAAAGGTCATATAGTTCCCACTCTTTTTGATACTGATGAACACCCTTCAAATTGCCAAGCCAGACTGCACGATCGCCAAACCACTCAAAACAAATGGGTTGTTCTCTATCCCATTTTCCTTGAGATAATAGGGGCAATAAACTTTCTCCAACCAACGGATTTGGTGTGACTCCATTATACGTTTCAGGGTATTTAACTCCAGTAATATCTAATAGCGTAGGCATTAAATCTACTAAGTGGGCACCACCTTCTAAAATTTTACCAGAATCTTTTTGCCCTGGATAACGGATAATGAAAGGCGTAGCTGTTCCGCCTTCGTAAGGCGATGATTTATAACTTCGTAAAGGACTATTGGATACTTGGGCCCATTTCTTACTATAGGCTTCCATAGAACCGGCTGTACCTACTGCCCCCTCGTTACGTTTTACAGTAAAAGGCATTTTTCCTACATCCATATTTTCTGCGCCATTATCTGAAAGAAAAATCACTACAGTATTCTCTAATTGATCTGTGGTTCCCAAGTAGTTGAGTAGCTTACCAATGTTCTGATCTAGGTTATCTACCATGGCAGCATAAACTTCCATTTTTAAAGTCCAGTCTGCCTTTTCTTCTGTACTCAAACTGTCCCAAGAAGGCAGTAATTTATCTTTAAATAAATTCCAGTGCTCATCAGCGAGACCTAATTTTTTAATGTTTTCAAAACGGAGTTTGCGCAGCTCATCCCAACCGGCATCGTATTTCCCCTTATACTTCGCAATATCTTCAGCTTTGGCATGTAAAGGCCAATGTGGTGCGTTATAAGCCATATATAAAAAGAAGGGATTACCTTCTGGGGTGTTCTTCACAAAATCTATAGCTCTAT
>NZ_JBDNAI010000071.1:0-26128 GCF_039768515.1 Wenyingzhuangia sp. | reverse complement strand
GTCTGGGAATATGAAATTGAAGCTGAAATGATTCATGAGTTCATCCGCAATCGATCTAAAGGTTTTGCCTATACTCCTATCATTGCTTCTGGCTATTCTGCCTGTATTTTGCACTATATAGAAAACAACAAAAAATGCAACTCTGGAGACTTAATCTTAATGGATACAGCTGCTGAATATGCCAACTATTCTAGTGACTTGACTCGGACTATTCCTGTTGATGGTACATATACCGATCGTCAGAAATCTGTATACCAGTCTGTATTACACGTAAAAAAAGAAGCCACCAAAATGCTTAAAGAAGGAACAGCATGGAAAGTATATAACGAAGAGATAGGAAAATTGATGACCTCAGAATTGGTTAAACTCAAGTTATTAGACAAAGCAGACCTTCAAAACCAAAGCCAAGAAAACCCTGCTTATAAAAAATATTTTATGCATGGAACTTCTCACCATTTGGGATTGGACACCCATGATTATGGAGATTTTGAAAAAGAAATGAAAGCCAATATGGTTTTAACTGTTGAACCTGGGATCTACATCCCTAAAGAAAATTTAGGGATAAGACTTGAAGATGATGTAGTCCTTCAAAAAAACACAGAACCCCTAAATTTGATGAAAAACATACCTATAGAAATAGAAGAAATAGAAAGCCTTATGAATACCTAAACAACTTTGCAGCCCAAAAAAAATTGATTTCAACAAAAATAAACGTTATCTTAGGATTCCAACTTTTAAAAAAATCATATGGCAATAAAAAAAACGATCACCAAGGAAGAAAAAATTTTGGTATCAGATTATATGGTACCTAGAAATCAATTGATCACTTTTACTCCAAAACTAAGCATCGGAGAAGCCATGCAATTATTGGTGACCAATAATATTGCAGGAGCTTGTGTTGTAAATGAACATGATGAAATTCTGGGGATGATCTCAGAGGGAGATTGCATGAGAAAAATCGCAAATAGCAGGTATTATAATATTCCTTTACACGACCAAACGGTAGAAGAATACATGGAGACTATTATAGAAACTATTAATGGAGATACCAATATTTTTGATGCGGCTAATCAATTTTGTACTTCTAGAAGAAACCGTTTTCCCGTAGCAGACGGAAACAAGATTATTGGACAAATTAGTAGAAAAGATGTGCTTAAAGCAGCTTTGGAAATGAAATAAAACAGCAAATTCATCTCTAAAATCTCCATTTTTGAACTCTATTTAAAAACGGAGATTTGGATTGTGTTCTTTGTCCTAGCTAATAAATTCTCCATTGGCTATATCCCCTTCAGAAGGCGCAATAAATGACACTTTCCCGTCTTTGGTATCTGTCATTAAAATCATCCCTTCACTGTCTACACCACGTAATTTTCTTGGTGCCAAGTTGACCAAAACGGATACTCTTTGCCCTATAATATCTTCTGGCTTGTAACTCCCAGCAATTCCAGAAACAATTGTCCTTATGTCTATTCCTGTATCTACTTTTAACACCAATAACTTTTTAGCTTTTGGCATTTTTTCAGCTTCTACAATTGTTCCTGTCCTGATGTCTAGTTTGGTGAAATCCTCAAAACTTATGATTTCTTTCTGTGGCGCTACATCTTTTACTTCGGCAGCATTTGCTAATTTTGTAGCTTCTAATTTGTCTATTTGCGCCTGAATTTGAGCATCTTCTATTTTTGAAAACAACAATTCTGCTTTGCCTATGGTATGTCCTGCAGGAATTAAAACCTCTTTGTGCTCAACGTCCTCCCAAGCATTAAATACGCCTTGTTGATTTAAAATCCTTTTTAATTTTATGGCGCTAAAGGGCAAAAATGGCTCAGATAATACAGACAATGCTGCAGCTATTTGTAACGCTACGTACATAATGGTTTGGGTACGAGCTTCATCGGTTTTTACCAATTTCCAAGGCTCTTCATCTGCTAAATATTTGTTTCCTAGACGAGCCAAGTTCATCATTTCCATTAACGCCTCTCTAAATCTATATCGTTCCATAGATTTTGAAATTTTATTAGGAAATTCTTTAACCTCTGCCAATACATCTTGGTCCAATTCAGAAAAATCTGAAGGAGAGGGTACGATTCCTTCGTAATATTTATTGGTTAGGACTACAACTCTATTGATAAAGTTTCCAAAAATAGCAACCAACTCATTATTATTTCTTGCTTGAAAATCTTTCCACGTAAAATCGTTATCCTTTGTTTCGGGTGCATTAGCGGTCAAGGCATAACGCAATACATCTTGCTGATCCGGGAATTCTTTTAAATATTCATGGAGCCAAACTGCCCAGTTTTTTGAAGTTGACAATTTATTTCCTTCTAAATTTAAAAACTCGTTAGCTGGTACATTTTCAGGCAGGATGTATTCTCCGTGTGCTTTTAACATCGCAGGAAAAATAATACAATGGAATACAATGTTATCTTTTCCAATAAAATGAACCAGCTTGGTGTCTTTATCTTTCCAGTACGAAGTCCAATCTTTCCCTGTGGCTGCTGCCCATTCTTTGGTAGATGAAATGTATCCAATGGGTGCGTCGAACCAAACATATAAAACCTTTCCATATGCACCTTCTACAGGAACCGGTATTCCCCAGTCTAGATCACGTGTTACCGCTCTTGGCCTCAAGCCGTCATCTATCCAAGATTTTACTTGTCCATATACGTTTGGTTTCCAATCGTCTTTGTGGCCTTCTAAAATCCATTGTTTTAGAAAAGCTTCATGTTTGTCTAAAGGTAAAAACCAATGTTTGGTTTCTTTAACTGTGGGTATGTTACCCGTAATTGCTGATTTTGGTTTGATTAAATCGGTTGCGTTATGAGACGTTCCACATTTTTCACATTGATCTCCATAAGAATTTTCATCTCCACATTTAGGACAAGTTCCTATCACAAATCTATCTGCCAAAAACTGATTGGCTTCTTTATCGTACAACTGGTGTTCAACTTTTTCTATAAACGCTCCTTCTTCGTACAACTTCGTAAAAAAATCAGAAGCCGTTTCATGATGTATTGAAGCAGATGTTCTAGAATAATTATCGAAAGAAATACCAAAATCTATAAAAGACTGCTTGATGATCTCATGATATTTATCAACTATGTCTTGAGGTGTTACTCCTTCTTTTTTTGCTTTGATCGTAATGGGTACTCCATGTTCATCTGATCCTCCTACAAAAGCTACATCTTTTCCTTTGTTACGTAAATAACGTACATAAATATCGGCAGGCACATAAACTCCAGCCAAATGACCAATATGTATAGGTCCATTGGTGTAAGGTAAAGCAGTTGTGACGGTATATCTTTTAGGATTATTCATGGATTACATTATTTTAATGAGCAAAAATACAATTCTGAGTTGAAAGATTATAAAATAGAGGGTTGAAAGATCAAAATGATTTGACCAAAAGAAAAATTAATTATTTAACGTTTACTAGTTTTATTTGTATCTTGAATAAAAAACATGAAACCTATATTTTATCAAATTCTCTTCTTTTTTTGCTTTTGCTCTAGCTATGCTCAAACAAAAGACAAACCAAAAGTGCTAGATGCTAAAATAGAAAATACACAACAAACGAAAGAAGAAAAATATACCCGCTCTATTCCTTCTAAATATTTCATGACCAACTCGGCTATTCCTCTTAAAAAAAACACTGGATACTACAGCAATACTGTTTTAGCAATCAACTCCATACAGCATGGAATTAGTGATTACATCTCCGTAGGTTTTTCTTATAGCCCTTTATTTGTCTTTGATGAATTCTTATTCTTTACACATGCAAAGGCCAGTTTACCAATTGCTAAATATATATTTGTGAGCGCCGAAATTAAAATTGTAAGTTTTCCACAAGGAAGCTTAATGGGTTTAGGTCTAGGTACTCTTACTTTTGGAGATCACAAATCAAATCTTAGTTTCTCAGCTACTCATGTCTTAGAAAAAAACAATCAGAATGAAAACTCATCATTTCCTCGTTATATTGTATCGGGAACCCATAAAATCAACAGAGTGGTTTCATTCATTACCGAAAACTTTTTAAGCGATGACCGTGAGAACCATTATTATTATTCTGGAATACACGGAATTCGGCTTGCTCTTAGAAAAAATGCTTTAGATATTGGAGCATTTACCACCCCTTTTTTAAGTGGAATATTGGCTCTACCCTATGTTAGCTACACGGTTACATTCTAATCGATTGCTAATTTATAATCAAATGATTCTAGTTTTTCACTTAATGTATTGATTTCTTATTGGAAATGATTTCACCATTTCAGCTAACTTAAAACCCTTCGATAAAATTAGTTCACAGTAATTCCTTATTTTTGAACAACAAACTCAGTTTATGAAAACCTATTTTAGGCTCATTTTTTTCTTTGTGATTACTACCATGAACAGTCAAAACATCACTTTTAAAACTCCTGATTTTTTACAAAAGGGAGATACCATTTTAATTGTTTCCCCTGCTGGAATTATAAAACAACAGGATGCCATTCAAAAAGCAAAAGAAACTTTTGAAAACTGGGGATATAATGTTAGTATTGGAGATGCCGTTTTCAACGAATATCACCATTTTGCCGGGACAGATGATGAACGCTCAAAAGACTTTCAATGGGCACTAGACCATCCTACTGCCAAAGTTATTTGGTGTGCTCGGGGAGGGTACGGA
Organism: Wenyingzhuangia sp.; assembly: GCF_039768515.1. Classification (NCBI taxonomy): domain Bacteria; kingdom Pseudomonadati; phylum Bacteroidota; class Flavobacteriia; order Flavobacteriales; family Flavobacteriaceae; genus Wenyingzhuangia; species Wenyingzhuangia sp. The sequence continues at coordinate 21,468 of NZ_JBDNAI010000071.1, read as the reverse complement.
TCGGTAAGAATTATAGATCAATTGGATTTTAATAACTTTGCCAAACACCCGAAATGGATCGTTGGCTATTCTGACATTACTGTGTTTCACAATCAATTACACAATCTAGGATTCCAATCTATTCACGCTCCTATGCCTATCAATTTTAAAGAAAACTATCTTGCCATTGAAGAAAGCATAGAACAGCTACACTACATTTTACAAGGTAACTTACCTCATTATAAAATACGTTCAAATCCCTCTAACAAATCAGGAACTTGCAAAGGAGTATTGGTCGGTGGAAACTTAACCATCTTAGAAAACATGGTCGGTACAAATAGCTGCTTTTCGACCAAGAATAAAATTCTCTTTATTGAAGAAATTGGAGAATATAAATATCATATTGATCGACTTTTGAGAGCTTTGGACAGAAAAGGATATTTTGAAGAATGTGCTGGGCTTGTCGTTGGAAATTTTACTGATACAAAAAAAAATTACCCTGAATTTGGACAAACCATAGAAGAAATCATTTTAAGCCTTGTAGAAAAATATAACATACCCGTTTTATTTGATTTCCCTGCGGGTCACGAACTAAAAAACCTGGGCCTTATTTTCGGTTCTGAGATTTATATGGAGATTGATAAAAACAACTCTTCCATTCAATTTATAAAGTAAAATTTCGTTTGGTTTATAAGGGCTGATTTGTTGTTTTACATCTTTGGCAACAAAAACAACTTCTAAGACAAAACTCATGGCGACTCACAACGATTTAGGAAACTTTGGTGAAGCATTAGCTGCTAAATATTTAACGGAGAACGGATATACAGTTCTTGAAAAAAACTGGCGTTATTTGAAAGCAGAAGTTGATCTCATTGCACATCAAAACAGGACTCTTGCTATCATAGAAGTAAAAACAAGAAGTACAGATTCTTTTGGAAGTCCTGAGGAATTTGTTACCAAATCTAAGATAAAACTGCTCATCACTGCTGCTGATGCTTACGTACAAAAAAGAAATTTAGATGTCGAAGTTCGTTTTGATATCATTGCTATTGTCAAAAACAACCAAAAAACCGACATAAAACATATCAAAGAAGCTTTTTTAAGTTTTGAATAATTACTTCAGCATTTCTCTGACCGCTGAGAAATCATGAGGTTTGCCTATAATTTGTTTGTTTTCATCTAATAGAAAATAAGAGGGTGTTGCATGTATATCGTAAACGATTGCCTCTTTACTATCCCATTTTCCTAAAGCAACGATGTTTTTCCAATCGTTGTACTGCGCTTTTATTATCTCACGCCAGTTTGCCAAAGAGGATTCGTTTTCAAGAGCAATCGTAATGACCGTTGTGTTTTTATGATTGTTGGTTATTTCTTCAACTCTTGGCAACTCCTCTGAACAATGAGGACATTCGCTACTCCAAAAAATGATTAGATAATTGTTGTTTCCCTCTAGAGAGTGCAAACTTTCTTGGTCTGAAATTTTAAAATCAGGAGCTATTTGCCCTACCATAGTCTTCGATTGGATCTCAATGGTTGAAAGTAATGTTTTGTTTCGAAATTCTTCTGGAATGGTCTTGTACAAATTGATTAAAGAGGACAGAACCTCACTATTCTGTTTTTTCAAAAACACCGTCATGAACCAACGCAATACATGTTCTTTAAATATATCCTCCTTCGTTTTGGCTAATATTTTTTCAATCGCACGCAAATACAATTCATTCTGTTGATCAATTGCTTCTACTTGATGCAAATAAAAAACATAAGTGTTTAGTCTCTTTTTGATGAACATGGAGTTTCTCAATATTAAATTTTGAAAATCTAACCCCTCTAAAAAAGACTTTATGATATGATTTAAATATTCGTCTGGTAAATAAAATGGTAGGGGAGCATTGTGCCTTCTTGAGGCTTTTATGAAACTTAAACAGTAATACTCTTTTGCCAATTCTTCATAATATTGTTGCGCTCCGTCAACTTTTTCCTTTATTTCTTGATATTTTGATCTACTTGTTTTTGGGTTTTTAAAATATGAAATTTGAACTGAATCTAATTTGTTTTGTAACTGCCCAACACTGTATTGATAAGCTTGTAGCAACTGGTTTTCTTTGGAAGCTAAAAATTCAACAGAAGATTGTCCCTCTGAACTGTTTATGGTAAAATTGACCAACTCATGGTTGTAAATAAAATCAACATACCCCGTTTTGATATTTTGGTATAAAACCCTGTAAACACCCTTAGGTAGTCCTTCCATTGAAAAAGAAAACTGCTTTGATTCTACATTTGTATACTTGATGTAATCAGGGTTGCCATCAATAATTCGATACAACGCAACGTCTTTAACAGAGTTTTGATCCGTAAATTTTCCAGACACCATATTTTGTGCTCCTAGAAACTGAAAAGCAATACACAGTAAGAAAAAAAGGATTTTTTGCATATGATTACTAGTCATAAATTATTTCAAAACTATTCGCCAAAATACCTAACAATTGCCTCCTTCATCAATAAAGTTTGCTCTCCTGGTTTTAAATTTGGTAAACTTTCTAAAGCATTATAATGAGGCCAACCGTCATCATCAAAATATTCAAATTCATAATAACCATAGGGCTCTAGTAACCTACAGATAGCGATGTGCATTAAATTTAATTTCTCGTCTTTTTTAAAAACCTTATGTCCCTGACCCAACTCTTGAACTCCAATCAAATATAAGATGGCATCAACATCCAAAGTGTCACCATCCGCGAATTGGTCAGACAAATCTTTCACTACTTCATGCCAACGTAATTTTAACTGCTCATCATTTACCATTGTTACTTTTTTATACAAATATAAGAAGTCTTATAGGGTAAAACCATAAAACTGTATCTTTGAATTAAATTTATAATATGGAGGTTCTTGATATTGTCATTACTGTCATTTTACTCTTTGGTTTTGTAAAAGGTTTGATGAAGGGGCTTTTTGTTGAAATGGCTTCATTGATTGCTTTAATTGCTGGTGTATATGGAGCGATTCACTTTTCTTTTTATGCCAAAGGCTTTCTTATGAAATCTGTAACCTGGGAAGCAAAATACATATCCCTTGCTGCTTTTGCCATTACATTTGTTCTGATTGTTGTCTTAATTTCTTTAGTAGGAAAATTACTAACTAAAATAGCTTCTCTAGCCGCACTAGGTTTGATCAATAAAATTCTAGGGGGTGTTTTTGGAGCTTTAAAACTAGCGCTCATCTTAAGTGTTCTAATCGGTTGGTTTGAAAAAATTAATGTAATGATTCCGTTTGTCGGAGATGAAGAAATGGAACAGTCTATTCTATACAAACCCACAAAAAAGCTAGCGACTACTGTTTTTCCTGTTTTACTAGATAAACTAGACGATTTTAAAGAAAACAAAAATGAAGAAATCAATTAGTATTTTGGGTTGTGGCTGGTTGGGTCTTCCGCTAGCAAAGTCTCTTGTCGATGATGGATTTACAGTCAAAGGAAGCACCACTACTACTGATAAATTAGAAGTTTTACTCTCAAATCAAATTCAACCTTACGTATTGAATATTGAGGATAAAATTGATGGGAATTGGCCACATTTTATACAATCTGAAATCCTTTTAATCAACATTCCTTTCAGAAGACAAAAACCTTTTTATCATACTTATAAAAGCCTGATCAAATCTTTAGAACAATCTTCCATAAAACACGTTATTTTCGTCAGCTCAACAGCAGTATACGCAGAAGTAAATAGAGAAATTACCTCGACTGAAAACTTTAAAGTAAATCCTGCAAAAAAAGAATTAATTGATTTTGAAACGTTGTTTAAGAACAACTCTCGCTTTGACACTACTGTTATTCGCTTCGCAGGATTAATAGGTGGTAATAGAAATCCTGGCCATTTTTTTAAAGATGACAGAATCGTTAAAAACGGACTGGCTCCTGTAAACTTAATCCACTTAGAGGATTGTATCGGTATTATAAAGACTGTCCTCAAAAAACAAAAGTGGAATGTTACTTATAATGCAGTGGCGAGTACCCACCCATCGAAAAAGGACTTCTATGAGCTTGCAACCACTCAATTAGGAAAAAAACCCGCCATATTTAAGGAAGAATTAGATAGTTTTAAGATCATCTCAAACCAAAAAACACAAGAAGATTTAAACTATGTTTTTGTTTACCCAGACTTATTAGAATCCTTATCTGTTTTTAGAAAATAATTAAATCGTATTTTCTAATATCGTTTTTAAATCTTGATGCTTAAAAGAAAAACCTGTTGATTTTATTTTTGTGTTGTCCACTGCGCTACCCTCAAGTAGAATAGTAGCCATTTCACCAAAAAGATTGTTCAACACAAAAGCTGGTACTTTTGGCATAAATAGGGGTCTATGCAAAATGGAAGCCATTTGTTTGGTCACCTGTAGATTGGTACTGTTTACAGAAACAGCATTATACGCTCCTTGCACACGATCACTTTTCAATGCATGTAGATATAGATTACACAAATCCTCAATATGAATTAAAGACATGACTTGTTTACCTGTTCCTAGCGCACTACCAAACCCCATTCTAATTGGTATTGCCATTTTTTGTAATGCTGAACCGCTAGTTGCACAAACCAATCCGGTTCTTAAATAAACCGTTCTAATTCCCAACTCTACGAAATTTTCTGCCGCTTTCTCCCATTTCTGACAGACGTCTGCTAAAAAATCTGTTCCAAAATCATCAGACTCTTTGTGCACAAGACTTGTTGTTTTTACTCCGTAACAATCTGCACCTGACGCAGAAATAAATGTTTTGACTTGATGCTTGTTTTCTTTGAGCGTTTTAAAAATAAAAGCAGCCGTATCTACTCTACTATCGACAATACTTTTTTTCTGCTTTTGAGTCCACCTTCCTTCACCAATATTGGTACCCGCAAGATGAATAATATGATCTGCACTACAAACTGCTGCCACATCTATTTTCTGGTGGGGCACATTCCAATGTGCGTATGACAAATTTTCAATATCAGATTTTTTATTTGTCCTCGATAAAATGACGACTTTATAGCCTTCTGCTAAGAACACTTTTTGAAGATGTTCACCTACTAATCCTGTTCCTCCTGTAATTAAAACTTTTGTCATAAATCAACTTGTAAAGTTATTGTTAAAGGTACGAAACAAACGGACTACCCTAAAGGCAAAAAAAGAAAGCCTCGTTATTTAAAATAATTATGCTTGACCCACCCATTCTATGAAAATTGACTACCTGTGTTTCCTTTTAATGCATACATCAGGGTGAGACCAACAATTTTCTTCATTACAATTTTTTAATCGCTTGGCTAGAAATCCAACCGACTTGACCGTCAGTAAGTTTGATTTTCTCCCAGTCCCCAATCACATCAATTACGCTAACTTTTGTTCCTTCGTGTAACACAAAATTTTCAGTAGCACTTTCTCTTGGTGCGTTTTTCACTTCAACTTGATTTGCAAATACAATCGCATAAGTTGTGTTTTGCTTTCTTTTGTATTGTTGTGCTGTAATAACTAAACCGATCAAGCAAGAAAGACTTGTGATCGTCGCTAGTGTGAAGTATAATTTTTTGACACTCGGCTGCGTACTAAAAAAGAAAAGCATCCAAATAAGCCCAGCTATTAAGGAACATGAAACCGCCAAAATAGCCCAAGTATCATATGGAAAAACCGCTAAAAATAAATCATTAAATTTATCAAACGTAGATTTAGGGACCGCTTTTATATTGTCGATAATACTCCTGTTGGCATATTCTAGATTAACCTTTACGTCTATTTTTGCAGGATCTAATGCCAGTGCTTTTTCATAAAAATATATCGCCTCTGCCGTAAAGTTTGTCTTGTAATATGCGTTGGCTAAATTAAAGTAAACCTCAACAGACTCGTAGCCTTGATTGATTACTTTTAGGTACGTCTCTATTGCTTCGTTGTACTTTTCTTCTTGATATTGTATATTTCCTTGTTCAAAGAATTCTTGGGGCGTTTTCGCTTGAACTGTACCAATGGCTAGTAGAAGAATCGCTAGTATGAAATTTTTCATGATATTGGTTTTATAAGTTTTTATCTAATTCTGTAATGACTTGCTTCGCTTTGTCAAAATCTTCCTTCATTTTTTCATCCGATGATGCTGCATATCTAGCAAATTCACAAGCACTGAAAACCTCTATAAACTGTGTGATTCCCTCATCAGACACTTTTTTTCTTGTTAATATTTCCGCAATGCTGTCCTTACTAATTTCAGTAGTTTCTATCTGTAATTTTGCTTTTAAATAATGATGTAAGGCTTTTTCTAAAGCACTATAAAAGGTAGCTCTGTTACCGAGTTCTTTTTTAGCACTTGCCAAATATTTTCTTGTCAATTTATCCGATTTTCTATACTTCTTTCTTCGAATATCTCTACTCAATTCTCTCTGCTTTCTCGAGGCAAACAACCCTAACGGTATGATAAACAAAGGCAACAACAACAAAACATAAAACAACTTTGTCTTGTAAAAATCTTCTTTTTGTATTCTTTGTAAATTTGTTGAGGTCAAGATATATCTAAAGTCATCTCCAATTGCTTTAACTGTCTGCTTCAAGGCGCCTTGGCTATAATCCTCCCCTAAGCTAGTTGCTAAATCCTTTCCTTCGGTTACGTTTAAGACAATTTCATCTGAAGTTATGGTGTAATATTTATTGTCCTTAGGGTTAAAATAACTAAAAGAAGTTGAGGGTACTTTAAATTTACCTTTATACTGAGGAACAACGGTGTAAGCATTCTCAACACTTCCCCTTAATCCTGTTGCAGTAACACTAACTTTTTCTTTACGCTCGGGATCATAGACTTCTAATTCTCTTGGTGTAATCACATTTGGCAATTCAAACAACTTTAAGTTCCCTTTTCCTGATACTTTTACTTTAACTTGAGCCGATTCGTTGGCTTTAAAAACAGACCTACTGGTATTTACCTCGTATGAATAATCACCAACAGCTCCGTTAAAACTTTTCGGCTTTCCTTCTAAAGGCAAAGGTTTAACATTGATTACTCTTTTTTGAGAAATAAATTTTTGACTTACATTTCTAGTGATCATATTTCCAAAAAAATCTCCTCTTCCCGTGGGTACACCAACAACTAAATTGGCAGACATTGGATTTACGGTTAACACACCGCTGCTTTGTGGAATCAACACCACCTTGTGTAAAACTGCATATTTCCAAAGCTCACCTTTATATTTTCCATCTTTAAACGTGGGGTTCTCGTTCTCCAAAACTTGACTCCAAAACCCTTCGTAATTGGGGGGAGTATCAACGCTATAATTGTTTATACTCAATTGATTCACATACAATCTATATTCAGCGTAAATGGGTTCTCCAACATAGGGGTTTTGATTAGAAATCGTAACCACTATTTTTACGTTCTGACTGGCAATATAATTTGGGTCATTCGGGTTTTTAGGCAAATCAATAGCGTCTACTACCTTTAGTGTGATGGCATTAGAGGCAACTTTTTTTCCTTGATATTCAATAGTTGCTGGAGGGAGTGTAAACGTTCCTTTGGCGAGTGGTTCTAAAAGATAAGAATAGGTTTTAGAAAATTTATTTTCAGCTTTACCATTTACATAGGAATATGAATTACTAACTGATTGACTAGGACCCTGGACGACCTTAAAATATTTAAAATTCGGAAGCTCGAAGTTATCTGCATCTTGTTTGTTGATGTTATATTCTAATCTAAATCTCTGATTTTCTCCTAAAGTTTTTTTACTTGTTCTCGCAGTTAGATTTACCTGTGCAAACAAACTTGTACTTATAAAAAACAAGAAGAAATTAATAATTTGAAATAAAAATGTATTACCAGTCTTTTTCATTATTATCTTTTTTTACTTTTACTTTTTGAGCGTTTACTTTTTCCTGTGTTTTTTGTTCTTCATTGCTCATAGACTCTAACAGTTGTTGAATTTGTTCAGGGGAGAGTTTAGATTCTTTAGTTGGAGAAGGCTGCTCTTGCTTATTCTCATTTTGCTGCCCTTTTTGATTTTCTTTATCCTCCTTGTCATTTCCCTGATTATCTTCCTTCTCCTGTTTGTCCTGGTCTCCCTCTTTGTCTTCCTTGTCATCTCCCTCTTCATTCTTGTTTTCTTGATCTTTATTCTTTTTGTCTTTATCCTCCTTATTGTCTTGATTTTGATCTTCTTTATTGTCTTCACTCTGCTGATCTTGTTTCTCCTTTTCTTTTTTAGCAGCTACATATTTTTCACGTAATATATCATCCGTAGGGTTTTTTAGGAGTGCCTGTTTATATGATGCTAATGCTTTTTCTAAGTTCTTTTGCTTTTTGAAAGTATCTCCTATCAATTCATTTGTTTTGGCTTTATCTTCTTTTTTCTTTGCTAATTTGTTAGCCAATTGATATTGTTCTCCTGCCTCTTTATACTTTTTTTGCTGAAACAAAGCATTCCCTAGATTATATGCCCCTTTGTAATAAGTGCCTTCTGCTGCCAAACTTTTTTGGTAAGCAATAGTAGCGTCTTCTAACCTATTTGTTCTATAAAGTTTGTTGCCCTCTCTCAATTGTTTTTTTGCTTCGTACAATTTCTCTTTGGATAGCGTTGTTTCTTCTTGTGAAAAAGAAGAAAATGAGCTAATCGCTAAAAAAAACACCCATAACTTTTTCATTTTATTCCTTATTTTCATTAAACAAGTCAACTTTTTTTACCCATTTGGTTTTCTTTTCAAAGACAAACATATCTAGGACCAACCAAATAATTCCTAGCCCTATAAACCATTGAAACTGACTCTTGTATTCAGAAAACTGCTTAGACTCAAATTCAGTCTTTTTGGCTTTAGATAACACTTCAATAATTTTATTCACAGAAGTAGAAGTTTTATTACCATCAACGTAAAAACCATTAGCTTTCGCGGCAATTTCTTGCAAAACTTTTACGTGCCTTTGAGTAATTACAACTTCTCCGTTTTTATCTTTTTTCAACCCTTTTTTGAAGCCATTTACAACCTCAGGAATCACTCCTCCTTTTTCAGTTCCAATTCCAATTGTAATTACTTTAATTCCTTCTTCACCTATGCTTTCAGCTTTATCAATGGTGTCTTCTTCGTGATCTTCTCCATCAGATAAAATGACCAAATATTTATTGGTTTGATCTTCATTGTCATAATATGTTTTAGCCATGTTCAATGCCTCATTGATAGCTGTCCCTTGGCTAGAAACCATATCTGGTGCTGCATTCTTCAAAAAAAGCCTTGCTGCAGATTGATCCGTGGTAATGGGCAACAATGGGTATGGATTTCCTGCATATATAATAACACCTACTCTATCACTCCCTAATTGATCAATTGTTTTAGATATAATTTGTTTTGCTTTCTCTAAACGATTGGGCGCAATATCTTCAGCCAGCATACTTTTTGAAACATCTAAGGCAAACACAATATCCACCCCTTCTCGTTTCACGGTTTCTAACTTTATTCCTATTTTTGGATTGACCAGAGCTAGAACCAAAGATGTAATTCCCAAAGACAAAAACAACCACTTCACTGTTGCTTTAAAAGTAGAATAATCAGGAGCTAATTTTTGAATCAACTCAGAACTTGCAAATGCCTTTTGTGTGTTTTTTTGCCACCAAAATTTATATAACAAAACCCCCAATAACAGGGGCAATATAAATAGCATGTAAAAATATATAGGTGCTTCTAATCTTTGCATAATTTAAGTTTATATAAAACTTTTAAACCAAGTGTTTTTAAGTACATATTCTATGATCAACAACGCCAATGCCATAATCACTATATTTCTATAAAGTTCATCGTAATTATAATATTTTAAGTCTTCTATTACGGTTGTCTCTAATTGATCAATTTCATCATAGATGGTCTTTAATTTTGTATTCGATGTAGCTCTGAAATATTTACCCCCTGTTTCCTCTCCAATATACGTCAGTAATTTTTCATCAATTTCAACTTGCATTGGTTTATAAATTAACTCTCCATTATAATCTTTAGCATAAGGCATCTCGGCCATACCATTGGTTCCAACACCAATAGTGTAAACTTTTATCCCTAATCCTTTTGCCAATTCCGTGGCCAACTTAGGATCTACTGAACCTGCAGTATTCACTCCGTCTGTCAACAAAATAATCACTTTACTCTTAGCCGTGCTTTGCTTCAATCTATTTACGGCAGAACCCAGTCCCATTCCAATCGCTGTCCCATCTTCTATTCCTCCATAGGCAATAGACTTTATCGTTCTTTTTACTATGGATTTGTCTGTCGTAATTGGAGTTTTTGTATAGCTTTCCCCAGCGTACAAAACTACTCCAATCCGATCATTTGGGCGTTTATCAACAAAATCTTCCGCTACGTTTTTTAACGCCTCCAGTCTATTGGGTTTCAAATCTCTTGCCAACATAGATCCTGAAACATCAACAGCCATTACAATATCTATTCCTCTATTCTTCTTGCTTTTGGTTGTAACTCCAACGTTTCTTGGTCTAGCCAGAGCAACAATCAATAAAGCTATTGCCATTACCCTAAGTACCCACAAAGCGCTGTAAATATGATTATATATGCTTGGTGCTTGTACAGATTTTATAGAAGAAATAGACAGCTTTGCTTGATTCCTATTTTTACTGATATACAACCATATCGCTAAGACAGGAATGACAGCCAGTATCCATAAAAACCCGGGCTGTGTAAATTCAAAATTACTGTTGCTTATCATCTTCTACTTCTTCCTTTTTTGATTCAACAATCTTATGAATGGTTTCAATAATACTTGAGGCATTAGATCGATGGCCCTGAATTTCCATTTCTATGGGTTTCTGTTTGGCAAATTTTACAAAATCTCCTTGAGACAGTAAATCTCTTAATATAGATAACGTCTCTTTATCCAGTCCTAATTTCTGTTGTTTGTTTTCTGACACCAATAAAGTCATCATTTCCTCTGTAGTTGTTTCTAACGCTTGGATGAACAATTCATTTCCAATATACTTTCTTACAATATCTGTTAGTTCAGAATAGTATTCTTTAACCTTATCGTTTTGCCATAATTGTTTTTTCTCTAATTTTTTTAGCTCTTTAGTTGCTTCTATATAAGGTGGAATAACAATTTTCTTTTGTTTTACAGGTTCTTTTTTATTTCGAAACAAAAAGTATAATGCGATGACAAAGATAATAACAGCTAATCCTATATATACATAACTTTTGACCCAATACCACCATTCTCCAAATGTATAGGCCTCTTCCTCTAAATCTTTCACAGAATAATATTTAGCTAATTTTACTGTATCTACAGAAATTGTAGAAACGTTTATCAGTAAAGAATCCGTAAAATACGCTTTAGCGTCTATATAAACTTGTTGCTTCTTGATATAAAAAGCTCCGCTATCAAATCCAGTGATTAAATATTTTTTTAACAACTCATTCTGAAGTGTGTCTACCCCTAATTCTTCAGCTACTTCTAACCCTTCTAAATTTGATAGCTTTGGAAAAACAACATTTCTGTTAATTGGGGCGGATATGGTGTAACTAATCTGTTCCCCAATTCTAATGTTTGTAGTATCTGTTTTTACCTCTATATAAGGTTTGGTTTGCGCCATTACTACAATACTTAAACCTATAAAAAGACTTGTAATGATTTGCTTCATATTTATCCTCGTTGTTTAAAATACGTCAATAATTTCTTTACGTAATTTTCCTCTACACGACAACTCAACACACCTGCTCCGCTCTTTTTAAATGCATCCTCGAAATTATGTTTCCATTGGGTAAATTGCTGGTGGTATTGATGCCTAACTTTTCTCAAAGAAGTATTGACTAGTTTGGTTTGCCCAGACTCTGAATCTACCATGGGAACAAGACCAATTTTAGGCAAAACCTCATCAAATTGATCATATATTCTAATGCCTGTAACATCATGTTTGTTGGCAACTATTTTTAGTGTTTGCTCATATCCTTCGTCCATAAAATCTGAAAGGATAAAAACGATAGCTTTTTTCTTTAAGACATTAGATACATATTTTAATGCTGTGTTGATGTTTGTACTTTTACTTTTAGGCTCAAACTCTATCATTTCTCTAATGATACGTAACACATGACTTTTTCCTTTTTTTGGCGGTATGTATAACTCTACCTCATCAGAAAAAAGCAACAACCCAACTTTATCGTTATTCTGTATGGCGGAAAAAGCCATTGTCGCAGCTATCTCTGTAAGGGTTTCTCTTTTAAACTGTTGTTTTGTTCCAAAATTTCCAGAACCGCTGATGTCTACCATCAACATCATCGTCAATTCTCTTTCTTCTTCAAAAACTTTTACATAAGGCTCGTTGTATCTTGCAGTGACATTCCAATCTATGCTACGAATATCATCACCAAATTGATATTGTTTTACCTCACTAAAAGTCATTCCACGCCCCTTAAACGAACTGTGATATTCTCCTGAAAATATGTGATCAGACAAACGACGTGTCTTAATCTCAATTTTTTTAACTTTTTTTAAGATTTCTTTGGTTTCCATTTTGGCTATTGATTATTGGACGTCTCAGTTATGGTTATTTGGATGGTTAGTTAAAAACAATCAAAAAATAACAACTAGTAACCACTATGGCACTTCTACTACATTTACAATTTGGTTAACAATGTCCTCAGCAGTTACATTCTCTGCTTCAGCTTCATACGTAATCCCAATACGATGACGTAAAATGTCCAATACCACTGCTCTAACGTCTTCAGGGATAACATAACCTCTACGTTTGATGAACGCGTGACATTTGGCCGCTTTTGCTAAAGAAATACTACCTCGTGGAGAAGCTCCAAAAGAAATCAATCCCTTTAAATTTTCTAAACCATACTTTTCTGGATAACGAGTAGCAAAAACCAAATCAAGAATATACTTCTCAATTTTTTCATCCATGTACACCTCTTGAACTATTTCTCGAGCTTTTCTAATTTGCTCTAGAGAAACAACTGGATTTACCTGTTCATATGCCCCTGATAAATTTGCTCTCATGATCATTTGTTCCTCCTCTAACTTTGGATAATCAATGACTACTTTCAACATAAATCGATCAACTTGTGCTTCTGGCAAGGTGTAAGTTCCTTCTTGATCTACTGGATTTTGAGTTGCCATGACCAAGAAAGGTTCTTCTAGTTTAAATGTTTCGTCGCCTATCGTAATTTGTCGTTCTTGCATGGCTTCTAGCAAAGCCGACTGAACTTTTGCAGGAGCTCGATTGATCTCATCTGCCAATACAAAATTTGCAAAAATAGGACCCTTTTTAATTGAAAAATCATTTTCTTTCATATTATAGATCATGGTTCCAACGACATCGGCAGGCAATAAATCAGGAGTAAATTGAATTCTACTAAAGGCTCCATCTACCGCTTTTGATAGGGTGTTTATGGCCAATGTTTTAGCCAAACCTGGAACTCCTTCTAAAAGAATATGCCCGTTCCCTAGCAACCCAATTAACAATCGATCAATCATGTGTTTTTGACCCACGATAACTTTGTTCATCTCCATAGATAATAAATCTACGAATGCACTTTCTCTTTCTATTTTTTCACTGATGGCTCTTACGTCTACTTCCATTTTGTATGGTTTTAATCTTATTCTGATACATTATTAATCAATTTGTGTACCAAAATACAACATTGAGGTCAATTATGTAAATTTGACAGATTTTAATACACAAAAAAAGTCAAGAAAAAATCCTGACTTTTTTTGTGTAATATACTTAAGTTTACGGTAAAAACTCCTCTACTTTAAGGATTCCCTGATCTAAAACACCGTAAGTGTTATAGGTAATCCAATCGCCCGTATTCACGTATTTAGACTGTTGAGATAAGTCAAAAATCATAGGTAAATGTCTGTGCCCAAACACAAAATAATCATAATGTTTTTCGGCTAAAACTTGCTTGCAGTACAAGATTAAGAACTCTTTATGTTCCCCCAGGAAATGAACATCTTCAGCTCCAGAAATAGATTTGTTCTCTCTAGACAAATAAAAGCCTAAAGACATTCCTAAATTTGGATGTAACCTAGCAAACAACCATTTACAAAATGGATTGGTGAAAATTTTCTTGATGAATTTATATCCATAGTCACCAGGACCCAAACCATCGCCATGACCCAATAAAAAAGTTTTCCCTTGTAATGTAAATGCTTTAGGCTCTCGATGGACTGGAATGTTTAATTCTTTTTCAAAATAGTCATGCATCCATAAATCATGGTTTCCTACAAAAAAATGTATTTCTACCCCTGCATCTTTCAATTCTGCTAACTTTCCTAAGACCCTAACAAAACCTTTGGGTACTACTTGCTTATATTCAAACCAAAAATCAAATAAATCTCCTAACAAAAACAATACTTCAGCATCATTTTTTATCGTATTCAACCAAGAGACAAAAACTTTTTCTCTAGGCAAACTTTCTGCTGAACTTTTAGCTCCAAAGTGTTGATCGGAAGCAAAGTAAATTTTTTTATTGCTCAAATCTATTGGTTTTGTTGTAATGATTTAACTTTCAAAATATAAGGATCTCTCTGATTTACCAACTGATAATAAATACGGTCATCCATTAAATTGCTCGCAAAATTTTCTTTCAATAAGTGGTTTAACATTTCTTGATTTGTGAATTTGTAAGGAGCAACATATTGCTTGAACTCTTTTTTTATTTCTTTGGTAACTTTAAAATTTGTAATGAAATTACTTTCATTAAAATCTTCTAATTCATTTCTGTGTTTATCTAAATAACCATAAACAAAGTTATTGATAAGATTCAACTCATAATAATTGAGGCCATTAATTGTATCTAACGGCACAAAAATATCGGGTATTATTCCACCTCCACCATAAACAACTTTACCTTTTGGTGTGGTGTACTTTAAGGAGTCTACTACTTTAATACTATCCTTATGAAATAATTCTCCCGCTAAGTATCGACTCCTAACTTCATGTTCATATTTTTCTTTATCTACATATGGTTTTTGAATCGATCGGCCAGTGGCAGTATAATATCTAGCAATAGTTAATCTCATGGCAGAGCCATCTTTAAAATCTAATTCTTGCTGAACCAGTCCTTTCCCAAAAGTCCTCCTACCTATAATAGTTCCTCTGTCATTATCTTGTAAAGCTCCCGAAACGATCTCACTCGCAGATGCTGAATTTTCATCCACCAATACATAAACACGACCCTTTTCAAAGGAACCTTTGGCAGTAGCAACATTATTTTTTTGACGTCCGCTCTTATTTTTTGTGTAAACGATTAAATTACCATCCGGTAAAAATTCATCACAAATCTGATCTGCAACATGCATATACCCTCCTGGATTTCCTCTTAAATCTAAAACCAAATCCTGAATGCCTTGGGCTTGTAATTGATCTAAGGCATGCTTAAACTCATCATAAGAAGTCATCGCAAAACGTACTAACTTTATATATCCTAAGCGGTCAGATATTTTGAAAGATACAGGAACGCTTTTGATTGCAACCTTACCTCTAGTAATATTAAAATCAATTGGTTTCCTGTTACCTGGTCTATATACCTTCACCAATACTTGACTATTCTCAATCCCTTTTAACTTAGACACAATAGCATCATTTGTAATTCCTGAGCCGAACAAAGTATCCTTGTCTGCCATAATGATTCTGTCCCCAGCTCGCAAACCTGCTTTTAAACTTGGACCCCCTGGAATTACTTTTACCACAATAACACTGTCTTTTTTGACCACAAACTGAACTCCAATACCCACAAAGTTTCCTGCCATGTTTTCTCTGTTATAAGCTTGAGTTTCCTTAGAGGCATAGGCAGAATGAGGATCTAACTTGTCTAAAAGATCAGCAATCAATTCATCTGTGATTTGCGCTACATCAACATCATCAACATATTGATTTTCTATAAATTTTAAAGCAGTATTTAACTTACTACTTACGCTATTCGCTGAACTTACAGGGTACATTCTCCCTGTATTTTTAATGTTAAAAAAACTTCCTATAATAATACCTAGAGCTATTGAAACTCCAATATAAAAAGGAATATTGTTACTTTGTTTCATCAATATCTAATTTCAATAATTTAACCCCCGCCTTTCTTAAAAAATCTATCCCCGTGGTATCTTTATATTCTCTGGCATAAACAACTCTTTCAATTCCTGATTGATGTATTAATTTACTACAATCTTTACAGGGGGACAAAGTAATGTACAAGGTCGCGTTTTTAGTAGACTGTGTTGAGGAAGCAACTTTAAGAATTGCGTTCGCCTCGGCGTGGAGTACCGTCCACTTGGTCTCATAATGTTCATCTTCACAACAATTTTCAAAACCCGTTGGAGTACCATTATAACCATCGGAAATAATCATTCTGTCTTTTACAATCAGAGCGCCTACCTGCTTTCTTTGACAATGCGATAGTTTAGCCCACTCAGCAGCCATTTTCAAATACGCTGTATCGTATTTCAACTGTTTTTTATCCAATACCTTATCCATATACGCTTGTATTACAATAGTCTTTTCACAAAAATAACATCTTATTACAACATCTTACCACAAATTTAGATATAAATGGATAATATTGCATTGACAACCAAATTATATTAAATGAAATTTTATTTCTCCTTTTTATTTATTCCTTTTTTATTTTCTTGCAATGAGGCTTCCAAAAGCAAAAAAGAAAATAAAATGACTAATGCTCAAATTCACAGCATAGACAGCGTAAGTAATGAAAAAGCTAATGCGTATTCTGATATGATTTATTTTGAAGGAGGAAATATTACAATCGGTGCAAACGACAGAACACCCTTAGAGAGTCCAGCATTCAATATTAAAGTAGCTCCTTTCCATTTAGATGTCTACCTTGTGACCGTTTCTGACTTTAGCGTTTTTGTGAATGCAACTAACTATATAACGGATGCTGAGAATTACGGCGACTCGGGGGTTTTTGACTTTGAAAAGTTAAACTGGATGCTACGCTCCGGAGCTACATGGGAATATCCTCTAGGTCCTAACGCAAAAAAAGCCATTGGCAATCATCCTGTAACTCAGGTTAGTTGGAACGATGCTGCAGCTTACGCCAAATGGGCTGGAAAAAGATTGCCCACAGAATACGAATGGGAATTTGCGGCTAAAAATGGAGAAAATTTGAAATACCCTTGGGGAAATGATCCAAAAATAAACAACTCTTTCATGACCAATGTCTGGGATGGAAAAACCATACAGGACCAAAAAGTTCTTGATGGATACCTTTACACCTCTCCTGTTGGAAGTTTTCCTGCAAGTAAAAGTGGGGTTTACGATATGGTAGGTAACGTTTGGCAATGGACAGCTACGACATTTTCTCCCTACAACACCGACAACGCTTTCAATAAAAAGGTAAAAGTTACTAGAGGTGGGTCTTTTATGTATGATAAAGCATTAGAGTTAAGTTACACCAATACTTTTAGAGCTCAAAACACTGTAGACTCCTCCATATTTAATATGGGCTTTAGATGTGCCAAATAAATCACTAATTTTTTAAGCATACTGTTTTGAAACAAATCCTACTATATTTTACACTCGGTTTATATATGGTTTCCTGTAAACCAAAACAAGAGAACAATTATAGGAAAATAGATGCCAGTACGATTTTTACAAACACCGATAGCATACCCAACAAACATTATGTAGGTAGTAAAAAATGTAAAGAATGCCATCCAAATCAATTTAAAGATTGGGAAGGGTCACACCATGACAAGTCAATGCAAAAGGCCAATAGACTGAGTATTATTGCCCCTTTTGATGGAGAGGTTTACAAAAGCCAAGGTGTTACCTCTACCTTTTTTAATCGTGAAGGTAAATTCTATGTAAATACTGAGGGACGTGATGGTAAAAATCACGATTTTGAGATCCTTTATACTTTCGGTATTAGCCCACTACAACAATACATCGTACTTTTTCCTGATGGACATTATCAATGTTTAAGAACTGCCTATGACACTCAAAAAAACAAATGGTATGATTTGTATCCTGATTTTAAAGTTATTCACCAAGAATGGTTGCACTGGAGCAGAGGAGGTCTTAACTGGAACTCCATGTGTGCTGATTGCCATAGTACCAACGTAAAGAAAAACTACAATGAAAAAGAACACCTATACAAAACCAATTTTGCTATCCTAAATGTGAGTTGTGAAGCCTGTCATGGGCCGGGAAAAGAACATGTAAATCATGCTCTAAAAAATGGGGAAAACTACAAAACTGATGGTAGTATGCAAATGATAGGTGTTAATTCTAAAGCTTTGGTAGACGCTTGTGCAAGATGTCACGCACGAAGAGAAAATGTCACCCTAAACCACACGCCTCAAGGCACTTTCTTAGATCATTATTTCCCTCAATTAATCACACAAAACATATACCATGCCGATGGACAAATACTAGACGAAGACTACGTCTACGGCTCTTTCATACAAAGTAAAATGTACCACAATGGTGTCAGTTGTAAAGATTGTCATAACCCACATTCTAACCAGCTAAAATATGAGGACAATAGATTGTGCACACAATGCCATGAGGAAGCTACTTTTAACACAAAGCGCCACCACAAACATCAAATGGGAACAACTCAAGCTTTATGCATCAATTGCCATATGCCTGGCAAACATTATATGGGAAATGATTTTAGAAGAGACCATAGTTTTAGAATTCCAAGACCCGATTTGAGTCTTAAATATGGAACTCCAAACGTCTGCACTGGCTGTCACAAAGACAAAGAGGATCAATGGGCTTATGAACAGTTTGTGAAACTATACGGTGTTCCTAAAGAGAACCATTTTTCAGACAAATTAGCTCCGGGTATACTTGGAAGAGTCGGAGGAAAAGATAGTTTAATGATGCTGGCACAGGATACTATCTATCCAAATATTGCAAGAGCGTCTGCAGTTTCTTCCCTTAGAAATTATTCAGAACAAATTAATATTCCTAAAGTATTAGCATTTTTACAAGACAAATCTCCCTTAGTAAAGGCTGCAACAATAGACTTGGTAGGAGATTTAAATGTCGCAGGGAAATATTACAAAACTGTTTTACCACTGCTAAAAGATCCTAAAAGAGCCGTTCGCGTCAAGGCCTTTTTTGCCTTGAGTGGGGTTTCTTTTTCAAATATACCAGAGAACTATAAAGGAATTTATAACAACGTTAAAATTGAATTTGCCAATCAGTTGAAAGCAACTGCCGAGTTTACTGGTGGTAGAATGAAACGTGCTGAATACTATCAGAAAATTGGGAAAAAACATAAAGCCATTGAAACCTTAGAACAGGCATTGACATTAGACCCAATCAATAATATTGTAAGAACTACTCTGGCCAATTTATATTATCAAGTAAAAGAGTACCTAAAAGCTGAGGAAGCATACAAAACCATTATCGAACAAGAGCCTGGTTTTGGCTTGACAAATTACGAATATGGTTTAATGCTAAACGAATTGGGAAGACCAAATGAGGCTATAATTCAACTACAAAAAGCAATTCTATACATGCCTAACAATGATCGAATTGCATATAACCTAGCCCTACTTTACTTCAAAAATCAACAAGAAAACAATGCGATTTCAATATTAAAAACTCAAATCAATCGAAATAAAAACAACACCGATTTAATTTATTTGATGGCTTACATTCACAATGAAGTAGATGAAATAAACCTTGCTAAAAAATACACTAAGCAACTTTTAGAAATTGCACCAAACAACCCACAATACTTAAAATTCTATCAAATTTTAGACTCAAAAAAAAGATAGGTTCATTTTAAATTTGACACCAAAAAAAACGCGCTCGATTTAATGAGCGCGTTTTTTATAATTTTATCCTTTCATTTATGACAATTCGTCAAACTGAATATTCACTTCCAATTTATCTGCCATCAATTGATTTATTTTCCTTTTCAATCCCGGAATTTTAATGTCTTTGACTGCATCAGAACAAAAAGCAAACGTTAATAACGCTTCAGCCTCTGATTTTGGTATCCCTCTTTGCTGCATATAAAACAAAGCTGATTTATCCAATTGACCAATCGTACAACCGTGAGAACATTTTACATCATCTGCAAAAATTTCAAGTTGAGGTTTTGAATTGATGGTGGCTTTGTCTGAAATTAGCAACGAATCATTTTGCTGATAAGCGTTAATTCTTTGCGCTACTTGATCTACGATCACTTTTCCATTAAAAACCCCGGTGGCATTTCCTCCGTAAACCCCTTTATAGGTCTCGTTGGACTGACAATCGGGAGACTGGTGTGCAACTAAAGTGTGATTGTCAACCAATTGATTCTCTTTTAAAATAGTGACTCCATTTAATATAGAATCACAACCGGAACCATTTTGATAAAATGACAAATTATTTCTAGTGATATTTCCTCCGAAAGAAAAGGTGTAAACAGATGCAATCGTATCTCTTTCCTGAGACACAAAAGTAGCATCTACCAAAGAAGCATCTTCTTTGTCGTTCTGAACTTTATATAAATCAAAAATCCCATTTTGAGCAACAAATACCTCAGTGACTGCGTTTGTAAAAGTGGCTACATTTGATAAAGATTGATGACGTTCTATAAATTTAACTTGGGCATTTTCACCCACCATGATTAAATTTCTAGGCTGTAACAACATCGCCGTAGTTTCACCCGAAGCAAAATAAACCAACTCTATTGGCTTTGACACTATTTTACTCTTCGCTACCTCAATAATAACCCCTTCATTGGTAAAAGCAGTATTCAAATCCGTCAAACTACTCTGTCCTTTGGCTAAACTATTATATTTGGTTTTAAAAATGTTCTCATAAGAAGCATCTTCAACTGCATGTGATAATAACTTCATAGAAATCTCGTCAATCGCATCTGACAATAAAGGATGAAAAACACCATCGATAAAAACCATTTTATAGGAATCTACCCCATCCACCAAATAAGGAGCGATTTTTTCTGGGGCTATAGAACTGGTTTTAGCGGCTTCTATCCCGTAGTCCTTTTTTAAGATACTTCTTAAGCTGGTATACTTCCATTCCTCATCTTTGGTTGTTGGAAAACCTTTTTGAGAAAAAGCTTTAAAAGCTTCTTTTTTATAATCTTCTACAGTTACATTTTTAGTCGTGACCTTAAATGCTTCTTTTAATTTATTCTGTAAACTCATTTTTTTTCGTTTGTGAAGTTGTCACCCTGGATCATGGCACTGGACCATTACCATACCATCTACTTTAACCAATCGTATCCTTTAGCCTCTAATTCTAAAGCCAATTCTTTACCTCCTGATTTTACAATTTTACCATCTGCTAAAACATGAACAAAATCTGGAACAATATAGTCTAACAAACGTTGATAATGAGTAATAACAATTACCGCATTGTCTTTCGATTTTAATTTATTGACTCCATTGGAAACAATACGTAAGGCATCAATATCTAATCCTGAATCTGTTTCATCTAAAATGGCTAATTTTGGCTCTAACATTGCCATTTGAAAAATCTCATTACGCTTTTTCTCTCCTCCAGAGAAACC
>NZ_JBDNAI010000070.1:0-4342 GCF_039768515.1 Wenyingzhuangia sp. | reverse complement strand
GCCTTTCTTTATACTGATTTTTATCAGTCCTTTAAACCTCATATCTAACGATATGAGGTTTTTTTTTAACCCTCGATGAAATAAATAAGCGCTTGTTCGTTATTATGTAAGATATTCTTTTTTCCTTTGTAAGATCGTTTATGAAACATTTGTTTGGTTTTCTTACCTTTTTCTATTTTACCAACTTTTTTGCTCAAGTTGGAGGAGCATCCGTTTATCAATTTTTAAATCTATCTTCATCAGCAAGACAAATTGCCTTAGGCGGTGAAACTTTGACGATAATGGATGATGTAAATCAACCTATTTGGAATCCCTCGGTTATCAATTCAGAAATGGATAACAAAATTTCGGTCAACTATTCAAGTTTTTTAGCGGGTGTTAATATTGGTTCTGTATCCTATGCAAAAACACTTTCTAGAAGATTTGGAACGCTCCATGCTAGTATTAAATACTTAGATTATGGATCTATGATAGCTGCGAATGAATTTGGTGTTGAAACTGGAAATTTTAGTGCAAATGATATCGCTATTTCTGTGGGGTATGCCTATTCTATTCCGAGATCCAATATCGCCATAGGCGCCAACCTAAAGTTGATAAACGCTACTATTAGTAATTTTACATCTTTTGGGACTGCAATCGATTTTGCGATTCTTTATTACAGCGAATTTCAACCACTTTCAATGTCCCTTGTTGTTCGAAATCTTGGCACCCAATTAAAATCTTTTAATGGTGTCCAAGAAAAAATGCCTTTAAAGGTTGCATTGGGAGTTTCTTATCGTTTACAATATGTTCCTATAAAATGGTATGGTACCTTGGATAATTTACAGCAATGGGATATCTCTGTGGCCAATCCATCCAATCAAACTGTTGATTTGGAAGGAAATGTAACCAAAGAGGATATTAATTTTTTAAACAATATGTTTCGACATATCATTGTAGGTGCTGAGTTATTTCCTGATAACCTGATAAATATTCGTGCTGGTTACAATTTTAAAAGAGCCCGTGAACTGGCATTGCAAAATGTGAGAACATTTAGTGGTGTTTCTTTAGGTTTTGGTGTAAAAATGAATAAATTTAAGTTCAATTATGCATATTCTAAATTTCATGCTGCTGCCAATGCGAGTACTTTTAGTTTATTAATAAATTTGGATAGAAGATAATTATGAAAAAGAAAATTACAATAGCAATTGATGGATTTTCATCAACCGGTAAAAGTACCATTGCCAAACAATTGGCACAAAAGTTAGGTTATATCTATGTAGATACTGGTGCTATGTATAGAGCAGTGACGCTTTTTGCCATGAATCAAAACCTCATTACAGCTACTGAATTTGATATTGCTGGTTTGGAAAAAGAACTTTCAAGAATCTCGTTGTCCTTCACTTTTAATTCCAACGTTGGCTTCGCAGAGATGTATTTGAATGGTGTGAATGTTGAAAAAGAAATTAGAACTCTAGAAGTTTCTCAATTGGTGAGTAAAGTTGCTGCGGTTTCTTCTGTGAGGAAAAAGTTAGTTCTGGAACAACAAGCGATGGGTAAAAATAAAGGCATCGTTATGGATGGTAGGGATATTGGTACGGTTGTCTTTCCGGATGCTGAATTGAAAATTTTTATGGTAGCTTCTGCAAATACAAGAGCGCAAAGGCGTTATAAAGAATTGATTGCTAAAGGAGATACTGTTAGTTATGAAGAAATTTTACAGAATGTAGTAGAAAGAGATCATTTAGATTCTACCCGAAAAGACTCTCCACTTGTTAGAGCGGAGGACGCTATTGAAATTGATAATTCTGACCTCGGATTTAAAGAGCAGTTTGATAAAATTTATGCACTCGTAGAAAGCCTATCCTCTTTGAATTAAGGAATGTTTAGGTATTTGTGTGTTTGTAGTGATATTTTCCATTTCGGATTTTTCATTACATAGTCTACAATTAATGCTGTCATTTTTTCTTTACGACTCCATTCAGGTTGTAAAAATAATTGACATTCTTCATTTACCTTTTGGGCTTGGGCTTCAGCAAATTCGAAATCTGATTTGTTATGAATAATCATTTTCAATTCATTTGCTTCTTTGTAAACTTCTTCTAAAGGTAATTTTGTTTTCTTTGGAGACAGGCAAAACCAGTCCCATTTTCCAGAAAAAGAATAGGCACCGGATGTTTCTATATGTGTTTTTATTTTGTTTTTTTGGAGTAATTCTGTAAGGTAATCCATAGACCACATCAAGGGCTCACCCCCAGTAATAACAACTGTATTGGCATGTTTTGTTATATTTTTAACTATGGTGTCTGCGTATGTAGGTGGGTGCAAATCTGCATTCCAACTTTCTTTTACATCGCACCAATGGCAACCTACGTCACATCCACCAACTCTAATAAAGTAGGCAGCAGTTCCAGTATGAGCGCCTTCGCCTTGTATTGTATAAAATTCTTCCATCAGTGGAAGCATAATACCTTGATTTACTAAATCTTGTGTTTTTTTATCCATTGCCATTGTATTCTCTAAAAAAGTTTTGAGAAATGCAAAGGTAGTTTTTTGATTAGCAACAATAAAAAGAATAATAAATTAATTCTAACACCTTAAAAATCAAATGATTTTTTGTAAATTTGCACTCCTTTTTACGGTAACAGATTTAAAGAAGGAGCGAAACAAATCATTTTATAAAAACAACTCTTGGCGTTTTTATCGTTAAAAATCTGAAAAACAATAAGATACAAAAATTATTTTCGGACATGTCTGAAGAAACAAAAAACACTGAAGAGCAAGTTGTTGCTACAGAAGTACAAGAAACAGTGGTAGAAACTGTAAATCCAGAACAATTTTTAGCGGATTTTAACTGGCACAAATACGAACAAGGTATTGAAGCTGTTGATGAGGAAAAATTAGCAGAATTTGAAAAAGCGTTGGAAGGAACTGTAGGTTTCGTAAATGAGCGTGATGTAATTGAAGGTACTGTCATTAGAATTACAGACAGAGACGCAATCATTGACATTAATTCTAAATCTGAAGGAGTTATCTCTTTGAACGAATTTCGTTACAACCAAGCATTAGCAGAAGGAGATAAAGTAGAAGTATTGGTAGACAAGAGAGAAGATTCTTCTGGTCAATTAGTATTGTCTCACAAAAAAGCAAGAGTTATAAAGGCATGGGAACGTGTTAATAATGCACATGAAACTGGTGAAGTAGTCAACGGTTTTGTTAAATGTAGAACTAGAGGTGGTATGATTGTTGATGTTTTCGGAATCGAAGCTTTCTTACCTGGTTCTCAGATTGATGTGAAGCCAATTAGAGATTACGATCAATATGTAGAGAAAACAATGGAATTCAAAGTTGTGAAAATCAACCACGAATTTAAAAACGTTGTTGTATCTCATAAAGCATTAATTGAAGCTGATATTGAAATTCAAAAGAAAGAAATTATTGGTCAACTTGAAAAAGGACAAGTATTAGAAGGTGTTGTTAAAAACATTACTTCTTATGGTGTGTTTGTTGATTTAGGTGGTGTAGATGGTTTGGTGCATATTACTGATTTATCATGGTCAAGAATCAATCATCCAAATGAAGTTGTTGAATTGGATCAAAAATTAAACGTTGTAATTTTAGACTTTGACGATAACAAATCTAGAATCCAATTAGGATTAAAACAATTGTCAGCACATCCATGGGAAGCTTTAAACACAGACTTGAAAGTTGGAGATAAAGTAACTGGTGAAGTTGTAGTTTTAGCAGATTATGGAGCATTTGTAGAAGTTGAACAAGGAGTAGAGGGATTGATTCACGTTTCTGAAATGTCTTGGTCTACACACTTACGTTCTGCACAAGATTTCGTAAAAGTTGGAGATAAAGTAGAAGCACAAGTCTTAACGCTAGATCGTGAAGACCGAAAAATGTCGCTAGGGATCAAACAATTACATCCAGATCCTTGGACCGATATTACAACGAAATACCCAGTTGGAACGACGCATACAGGAACTGTTCGCAACTATACCAACTTTGGTGTATTTGTAGAATTGGAAGAAGGTATTGATGGCTTGGTTTATATTTCTGATTTGTCTTGGACTAAGAAAATCAAACACCCATCAGATTTCGTAACTGTTGGCGATAAATTAGAAGTTCAGGTACTAGAATTAGATGTTGAGAATAGAAAGTTAAACTTAGGGCATAAGCAAACTCAAGACAACCCTTGGGATGCACATGAAGCTACCTATGCGATCGATTCTAAGCACGAAGGAACAATCAAAGAAAAGAATGACAAAGGCGCAGTAGTAACTTTTGCTGATGGAGTAGAAGGTTTTGCACCAAGTCGTTTCTTAGAAAAAGAAGATGGTTCTAAATTAGATAAAGG
>NZ_JBDNAI010000069.1:0-3331 GCF_039768515.1 Wenyingzhuangia sp. | reverse complement strand
TGTACTCAAGATGGGACTTGAACCCATACGGGCATTTCTGCCCACTGGATTTTAAGTCCAGCGTGTCTACCAATTCCACCACTTGAGCATTTAGTTTACACTAAAATATTTTGGTAAGTTGTACAATGTTTCAGAACATACGCATTTCTACAAATGCGAGTGCAAATATAGGACATAATTCTATTCGTGAAAAAATAACACCTTCTTTTTTTTGTTTTTTTTTAGGTCCTTAAAATTATGGCTAAAAAATGTACAAGTTCAATTCTTTAGAAAATAATATCTCTATCTTTGCACAAACTTTAGAAGCTTAAAAATCTAATGCCTAACAAAGAAAAAAATATGGAGATCAATGAAAATACTTTCCTTGGTGACTTCAAACAACTTACGAAATTTGGACTTTCGCTAAGCGTTGTTTTTTCGGCAATTGCTGGTTATTTACTAGCTGCAACTACTATAGATTTCACTACCATAACTCTTTTAGCTGTTGGTGGTTATCTAATGGTTGGCGCTTCTAATGCGTTTAACCAAATCATAGAGATTGATGCAGACAAACTGATGCAAAGGACCATGGACAGACCTCTGCCTACAGGAAGATACACAACTAAGACAGCAATGATAATCGCGGTCACATTTTCAATTCTTGGCCTATATCTATTATACTGCATAAATGAAAAAAGTGCTCTCTTAGGGGCTGTTTCTATTTTTTTATACACATGTGCTTACACCCCCTTAAAAGGGATCACGCCTCTTGCTGTATTTGTTGGTGCTTTTCCTGGAGCAATCCCGTTTTTGCTCGGATGGGTAGCCGCTACAAATAGATTTGGAATTGAAGCAGGAGTGTTTTTTATGATTCAATTCTTCTGGCAATTCCCTCATTTCTGGGCCATCGGATGGCTAGGCCACGACGAATACTTAAAAGCAGGTTACAACTTACTACCAACTGGAAAAAGAGACAGAAAAACAGTTGTGCAAATATTACTATATACCCTACTGTTGATTTTTGTTTCTATAATTCCTATATTTAAGATAACGGGGCAATTTTATATTTATCCTATTACAGCAATTCTTATCTTCATGAGCGGAGCAGTAATCCTATATTATGGGATTCAACTTTACAAAGACCTGACAAAGAAAACAGCAAAAAGACTAATGCTAGCTAGTGTATTTTACATCACGGCTATTCAAATTATTTATATCATCGATAAATTCCTCCACTAAAATGAAAAAGACAATATCTTTAGAAGACGAATTAAGCATTGGGCGAAAAAAAACAGCTAAACCAATGCTATGGGTTTCAATCATCAGTATGACTATGGTTTTCGCCGGCCTAGTAAGTTCATATGTGATCAGTAGCCAACGTGAGGACTGGGTAAGTTTTGACCTACCACCAGCGCTTGTAAATAGTACCCTATTTATTTTATTGAGTAGTGTAACCGTACACGCTGCTGTTATCGCTGCAAAAAAACAAAAGAAAAAAATGACTTCGTTACTACTGGGAGTCACCCTCGTCTTAGGAATCGGATTTGTGCTCTCGCAAATCAATGGTTTCAACCAGCTAAGAGCGTCAGGTTTGTTTTTTACAGGTCCTAAAAGTTTGATTTCATCTTCGATGATTATGGTCATCGTGTTTACGCATCTGGCTCATGTCCTAGTGGCTTTGATTGCATTGGTTGTGATGAACATCAAACAACTACTTGGAAAGTATAGTAATGGCAATATCTTAGGTCTAGAACTAGGGGCTATTTTTTGGCACTTTTTAGATTTACTATGGATAGCACTATTTTCATTCTTTTATTTTAATAATTAATGTAAATTTATAAATTTGCAACACGAACAAAAATTGAACAAAACAAACAATTAGAACACTTATGAAAGCAACAACTGCTAATCAAAGTACGAATGTATGGGAAGGTGGAAATACCAGACCACTAGGGGCAAGTTATGGTAAAATGATGATGTGGTTCTTCATCTTATCAGATGCTTTAACATTTGCAGGTTTCCTAGCCGCTTACGGATTAACTCGTTTTAAATTTATTGATGTCTGGCCAATTGCAGATGAGGTATTTACTCATTTCCCTGGAATCCACGGAACCTACCCTATGTATTACGTTGCATTGATGACTTTTATACTGATTTTTTCTTCTGTAACTATGGTGTTAGCAGTTGATGCAGGACACCAAATGAAACGAAAAAAAGTTATTCTTTA
The DNA here is from genome assembly GCF_039768515.1 of Wenyingzhuangia sp. NCBI lineage: Bacteria > Pseudomonadati > Bacteroidota > Flavobacteriia > Flavobacteriales > Flavobacteriaceae > Wenyingzhuangia > Wenyingzhuangia sp. Next base: position 1,125 of record NZ_JBDNAI010000069.1, on the reverse strand, counting down.
TATGTTTTTAACCATCATTGGTGGTATCGTTTTTGTCGGTTCTCAGGCTTGGGAATGGAAAAATTTCATCAATGGTGAATACGGAGCAGTCCAATTGCAAGATGGAAAGATTGTCCAATTCGTAAACCAGGAAGGGAAACAAATAGCCTTAGCAGACTTTGCCACTAAAGACAACAAAGCTTTACAACACACACGTTGGAATGGTTTGTGGAACGAAGAAGGACCAACTATTTCGGAATATACAACTGAAGGAATCCTTGAAGCTTTCAAGCACCATCCAGAAATTGGAATTCGAATTGAAAAAATAAATCCAGAAACCAAGCAAAAGATTGTCATACTTGATAAAACTGAAGCGGTAAAGTTCCTAGAAAAGTCAAAAAGAGTTGTAGAAGGAGCAAATCTAGAGGTCAATGAATATGGATCTAGCCAATTTGCAGATTTTTTCTTCTTTATCACTGGTTTTCACGGTTTTCACGTAACAACGGGTATCCTCCTTAACATCATCATTTTTGCAAATGTGCTCTTGGGTACTTATGAAAAGAGAGGACATTACGAAATGGTAGAAAAAGTAGGATTATACTGGCACTTCGTAGATTTGGTATGGGTATTTGTATTTACATTCTTCTACCTTGTGTAATTTAAAAAAAAGACGACAGCATTTATATAATATATCATGGCACAACACGAATCAAACACTAAACTAATCTGGCAAGTATTCGGATTTTTATCATTAGTAACCATCATTGAAGTAATCTTAGGAATTATAAAGCCACACAGTTTACACTTTAATAATTTTTTAGGGACATCATTATTGAACTGGATCTTTATTATCTTAACACTGGTAAAGGCTGCTGGAATCATGTGGTACTTTATGCATATGAATCATGAACGTAAAAACTTTGTAAATTCAATTGTATTACCTTTGATTATATTAATTCCCTACTTGGTAGCTTTGCTATTGGTTGAAGGAACTTATTTATACGACACATTAACACCTTACGTTAACTGGAAATACTAATTTTCAGCTAAATATTAATTTATAAAAAGGTGGATTTAATCCGCCTTTTTTAGTATTTAAAACATACTAATAATGAAGAAAAAAATTATTCTAGCCCTACTATTCAT
>NZ_JBDNAI010000068.1:0-35536 GCF_039768515.1 Wenyingzhuangia sp. | reverse complement strand
GATGCTTCATTAGGAGCTGGAATGTTGCTGTACCCAAACCCAACAAGTGAGCTGTTACACTTAGACCATGACACGGCAAAAGAACTAGATTATGTGGTTTATGACCTCACAGGAAAACGAGTACAGTCTACTACCTGTTCAGGAACGCAACATGTGATCAACGTATCACCACTTGCCCCAGGGGTTTATGTTTTGGAAACCCATACAAGCCAACAAAAAAATCAGTGGCGTTTTGTGAAAGAATAAAATTTACCTATCAACATGAACATTCCTCACCTTCGGGTGGGGATTTTTTATGACTTTGATGCTATTTCTTATTCAAAACTTTTAATAATCAATAGGGTAGGCGTTCACCATTTTATTCAAAAGTCATAACCCTAGTAAGCTCACTATTTTTCAACTGGGCTTTGGCGGTTGTAAGATCTATTGGGTTTTCAGTCTCAAAGTGAAGAAATGAGGCTGTTTTACAGAGTTTTATGGTTTCTTTCAAGGCAATCGCATGGGTGTTTCCATGGACAAAATCTATCATGTCTTCTTTTGTTTCCCAGTGGGTAAAGGAATAGAATACTTGGATACCGACATTGCTCAATTCAGAGTCAATATTCCCTTTGCTTTGCTGAGATTCTAAATGTATTTGTTTAGAGAGTTTCAAAAACTCGGGTAGTAAAGCTCTTTTTTTTAGGGTGAATTCTCCTATTGAAACTATCATTGTTAGTCAAATTTAGCATAAAATTTACCGTTCCACTTTCCTTGTACACGGAGTACCTGTTCTATGATATCACGCACACATCCTTCACCACCGTTGATGGGAGAAACATATTTTGAGATGCCTTTTATTTCGGGAGCTGCATTTTGAGGGGCGCAAGGCATACCTACCAACTCCATAACTGGATAATCAGGAATGTCATCACCCATATAGACAATCTCTTCTGGATTAAGATTGTATTTTTGAATGATTTCATGGTATTTTTCTATTTTATCATGAACCCCCAAGTGTATTTCTGTAATTCCTAATCCTTGTAATCTAGACCGAACACCCTCACTACTCCCACCAGAAATGATACAGACAGGAAAGCCAGCATCCATAGCAGTTTTCAGAGCATATCCATCTTTGATATTCATATTTCTTACGAGTTGCCCATCAGGGAATATGGTGACCATTCCATTGGTTAAAACACCATCTACGTCAAAAATAAATGCTTTTACATCGTTTAATAATTCTTTATAACTCAGAGCCATGATTTTCCTGTATTGATTTTGTTAATATTTGATACACCTCTTTTTGTGTTCCTGACAGTTGGTTGAGCTGTTGTTTTAGTGTTGCCACATCATTTCTAACGGCAGGTCCTGTTTGTGCACTTTTAGGAGATAAAATTTGTGTTTTTAAAAAAGTTTCTTGCAATAGGGGTTGTAGAATCTTAAAATCTAGATCATTGTCTTTGCAAATATCATAAGCCATACCAATGACGCTATTGCTAAAGTTGTTGGCAAATACAGCCGCCAAATGAAGTTTTTGTCGCTTGTCTTCAGCAACAGGATGTACTTGTTTAGAAATCAGTTGGGCAAAACTTTTTAGGATTTCAAAATCCTCTTCTTTTTCGGTTTCGATACACAAGGGTGTTTTTGTCAAATCGATTTTTTTCTCCTTACTAAAACTTTGTGCAGGATACAATACTCCTCTTCGGTTTGCTTGTAACAGACGGAAAGAATTTGTGCCAGAGGTATGTACAACCAGTCCTTTGGTATGCAATAAATTTATGTTCTTGATTCCTTCATCAGGCAATGCAACAATATAAAGATCAGCTTTTTTTAAAGAATTCAAATCGGTTGTGGTTGGGGCAATGTCTTTGAAAGGCATCAAACCGTTCTCAGATCGATTATAAATTTCAATCAAATCCAATGAGGGGTGCGCTGCGCAACCTTTGATAAGGTGGGTAGCTACTTTACCAGTTCCAAGAATACCAATGCGAATCATAGTTGTCAAAAATAAGAACATTTTTGAAACTAATATTAAATTAATTTAGATTTGATTTAAGCACTTGGTAATGTATCTTTGAAGTCTAAAAATAAAACAGTATGAAATTAACATTAATAGCAATTCCTCTTGTTTTGGTGGGTATATATGCCTTCAAAAATAAAAAAACGCCTACAACCAATACCAAACAGTCTATTTACGATTTTGTGGTAAAAGATTTACAGGGAAATGATTTTGACTTTTCCACTTTGAAAGGGAAGAAAATTATGATTGTGAATACAGCCTCAAAGTGTGGTTTGACTCCTCAGTACAAGCAATTGCAAGAGATTTATAGTCAATATAAAGATTCAGAAGATTTTGTGATCATAGGTTTTCCAGCCAACAATTTTTTATACCAAGAGCCAGGAACTAACGATGAAATAGAAGAATTTTGTCAGCTAAATTACGGTGTGACTTTTCCTATGATGGAAAAGATTGATGTGAAAGGGAAAGATCAAGCTGAGATTTATCAATTCTTGACCCATAAAAAGTTTAACAAATACAAAGATTCCAGAGTCAAATGGAATTTTCAGAAATATTTGATTGGAAGAGATGGACAATTAGAAATGGTTGTAGATCCAAAAACAAAACCAAATGACCCAAGTGTTATTGCTTGGATAACGAAGTAAACATGAGTTTTAAACTAGACATACTTGCGATAGGTGCACATCCAGACGACGTAGAATTGGGCTGTGGTGCTACTATTGCCAAAGAAGTCGCTGCGGGAAAATTGGTTGGGATCTTAGATTTAACTCAAGGAGAGTTAGGGACAAGAGGTACACCAAAAATAAGGGCGATGGAAGCAGAAGCCTCTGCTGGAATTTTAGGAGTAATGGTTAGAGAAAATTTAGGCTTGCCTGATGGTTTTTTGGAAAACAGTAAGGCATACCAACTCAAAATAGTCGAAGTCATTCGCAAATACCAACCCGATATTATTTTGTGTAATGCCATTGAAGATAGACATCCAGATCATGCGAAAGCCAGTACTTTGGTTACCGATGCCTGCTTTTTGTCAGGACTGAGAGCGATCAAAACAGATTTAACTGGTGAAAATCAAGACGCGTGGCGTCCTAAAAACGTTTATCATTATATCCAATGGAAAGGAATAACTCCCGATTTTGTTGTTGATGTATCTGATTATATGGATGTTAAAGAAAATGCTATAAAAGCGTTCAAGTCTCAATTTTATGATCCACAAAGTAAAGAGCCAACTTCTCCTATAACCAGTAAAAACTTTTTTGAAAGTATCAGCTACAGGGCCAAGGATTTAGGGAGAATTATAGGGGTGAATTACGCGGAAGGTTTCACTGTTGAACGTTATGTAGCAGTGAAAAATTTATCAGATATTTTTTAAATTTTTCTTTGCTGTAACTAAGAATCCTCTTATATTTGCAACCGCTAACGCGAAAGCGCGCACATGGTGGTTGTAGCTCAGTTGGTTAGAGTATCGGTTTGTGGTACCGAGTGTCGCGGGTTCGAGTCCCGTCTTCCACCCGAGAGTTTAAAACTCTTTAAAATTCAAACGGTTTAAGTCGTGACTTAAACCGTTTTTTTATGCTTAATGATGTAGGTAGTCTTCGTGAAATATGAGTTTGCTTCGTTTTCTCATTTAACGCTTGTCCTTAGCCAATTCCTTAGCTCTGTCCACACAAGCAATTGTTCCATTTTTGATCAATTGGTGTACTTTGTTGTCCTCAAAGTTATTTAAAGCCGCACGGGTAGTTCCACCTTTAGAAGCTACGCGATTCATCCAATCTTCGAGAGAAATGTCGTTTTGTTTGTAGAGTTCTATCGCACCTTCAAAGGTTTGAGCGGTTAGTGTTTTGGCTTCTTCACTAGAAAACCCAAAATCTTGAGCAGCTGTAGCTAAAGCGTTCATAAAGTAAAATATATATGCAGTTCCGCTTCCAGAAATTCCGGTAGTGCTGTCAATCATATCTTCATTTTGTACTTCAAAAGCTTTACCTGTTGACTTCAAGATACTTCCAACGAGTGCCAAATTTTCTTTGTCTACTTCTTTAGAGCCTACGTAAGTGGTCATTCCTAGTTGGATAGAAGCTGGAAGGTTTGGCATGCATCTAATGATTTTGTTCACACCTAGCCCTTGCTGGATCGTTTCAATAGTCATTCCTGCCATGACAGACACAAATACTTGTTCTTTGTTGACGATGGTTTTGATGTCTTCAAAAACCAAGGGTGCAATCTGTGGTTTTACTGCCAAGAAGACGAGGTCTGCCTCCACGAGAACATCATAAGAGCTTGTTGCTTTCATTTTGTTCATCGCATTGATTTCAGCAATGCGTTCCTCAGATTTATCTATGATTTGGATATCGGCTATATTTGCATTAAAAATTCCTTCCGCATAGGTAAACCCCATGTTTCCTCCACCAATAACAATTATTTTTTTCATAAGTATGTGTTGAGCTATTTTTCGTTGTATTTTTCAATTCCTTTTTTAAGAATCTCTACAGCACGTATTAATTTTTCTTTTTTAAGCACATAAGCAATACGTACTTGGCTTAACGCTATGTTTGGAGTAGAATAGAAACCACTACCAGAAGCCACCATAACGGTTTGATTGTTGTCACTAAATTCTTCTAGCATCCAACGTGCAAATTTGTCAGCATTGTCAATGGGTAAATCAACCAAGCAGTAGAAGGCACCTTTGGGTTTCACGACTTGTATTCCTTCTATTTTTTCCAATTCTCTAATCAGCACATCTCTACGTCCAATATATTCTTTTCTCACTTCGTCAAAGTAGCTTTGAGGGGTGTCAATGGCAGCCTCAGCTGCAATTTGAGCCAGGGTAGGAGGGCACAATCTAGATTGTGCCATTTTCATTACGGTACTGATTAGTTCTGGGTTACGAGAGACAACACAACCTACCCTTGCACCACACATACTGTAGCGTTTAGAAGTAGAGTCAATCATGATGGCGTTAGGTTCCATTCCTTCTTCTTGCATTACCGAGTAGTGACCCTCTTCTGTATACACAAATTCACGGTATACTTCATCTGCAATTAAAAACAAATCATATTTAACGACTAATTTTTTGAGTTGTTTTATTTCTTCTTTTGAATACACTGTACCAGTTGGATTTCCTGGGTTGCAAATTAGTATGGCACGTGTTCTAGGGGTAATTAATGCTTCAAATTCATTGATATTGGGCAACGCAAATCCATCATTTATATTTGTGTTGATGGGAACAACGTTGACTCCAGCTGCAATTGAAAAACTTGTGTAATTTGCATAAAAGGGTTCAGGAATAATGATCTCGTCTTGAGGATCAGTGATACTTGCGATGGTAAAGTACAAAGCTTCTGAACCTCCAGTGGTAACCAAAACTTGTTCGTTATTGATATCTATTTGATGCCTTTTGTAATACCCTACCAACTTGTCTCTATAGGTTTCAGAACCGTTAGAAGTGGAGTATTCTAAAACCTCCATATCAATATTACGGACAGCGTCTAGAGCAATCTTAGGAGTTTTAATATCAGGTTGACCTATATTTAAGTAAAATATTTCTGTTCCACGTTTTATTGCTGCCTCTGCAAAAGGAACCAATTTTCGTATGGGAGACTGCGGGATATTACGACCTTTATTAGAAACTCTTAGCATAGTGTTTTGTCTATTTTAGCCTCACAAAAGTACAAAAATCTATTTGCCTAAGCTATAGAACTTTTTGACTTTAGCATTGAGTACAAAAAAACTGCTTACGTTTTTTGTAAGCAGTTTTTTAATGATGTGAATATGAATCTATTTCTTGATCACTTCTCCTTTGATCTTCAATACTTTTGGTTGGCCAGTAGCATTGGAAACGATTGTAACTGTTTTGGTAAATCTACCTACTCGTTTGGTATCATACTTTACCTTGATTTCTCCAGTTTTTCCTGGCATGATAGGTTCTTCTGGTTTGGTAGGTACGGTACATCCGCAACTCCCTTTTACACTTTCTATAATCAAAGGGGCACTACCTACATTCTTGAATTTAAAATAACGGACACCATCTGCTTCACGAGCAATAGTCCCATAATTGATGACTTCAGTATCAAATTTAAAAACAGGTTTTAGGGTGGTGTCATTCTCAGGGGTAACATGTTGAGCGACTGAAAACATTGGGGCTAGAGCCAAACAAATAATAAAAGCTAATTTTTTCATGATGATATAATTTTAAGTATAAATATATATTTTATATTCAAATTTTCAATAACCATATCATTATTTTTTTTCTCCTGTGTATATTTGTATTTTTGCGAACCTGTTACATAACAAATATCAAGAATGAGTATTCCAAATACATACAACGCTACTGCAGTAGAAGAAAAATGGTATGACTACTGGATGGAAAATAATTATTTTCATTCCACTCCAAATCATAAAATCCCCTATACAATTGTAATTCCACCCCCAAATGTTACTGGGGTTTTACACATGGGGCATATGCTAAACAATACCATTCAAGATGTGTTGATCCGTAGGGCTCGATTGAGAGGCTATAATGCATGTTGGGTGCCAGGAACAGATCATGCTTCAATTGCTACAGAAGCCAAAGTTGTTGCGAAGTTAAAGGCAGAAGGGATCAATAAGGAAGATTTGACACGTGATGAATTCTTGACGCATGCTTGGGAATGGACAGAAAAGCATGGAGGGATTATTTTAGATCAATTAAAAAAACTGGGAGCTTCATGTGATTGGGAACGAACCAAGTTTACCATGGATGCTGATTTGAGTCAAGCCGTAAGAAAAGTATTTGTTGATTTATATAAGAAAGGAGAAATTTATAGAGGATACCGAATGGTAAATTGGGATCCTGAAGCAAAGACCACTCTTTCAGATGAGGAAGTGATTTTTGAGGAAAAGCAAGGAAATTTTTATCATATCAATTATCAAATAAAAGGGACAAATGAAGTCATTACCATTGCCACAACTCGTCCTGAAACTTTATTAGGAGATACTGCGATTTGCATCCATCCAGACGATGAAAGATATGCTCACTTAAAAGGAAAAAAGGCGATTGTTCCTATTGCAAATCGAGAAATACCAATTATAGAAGATGTGTATGTGGATAGGGAATTTGGAACGGGTTGTTTGAAAATAACTCCAGCCCATGATCAAAATGACAAAGTTTTAGGAGAAAAGCATGGCTTAGAAGTTATTGATATTCTCAATGATGATGCTACTTTAAACGAAAACGGCCTCCATTATCGAGGGAAAGATCGTTTTGTCGTTCGTAAAGAAATAGCCAAGGAATTAGAAGAAATGGGTGTTTTGGTAAAAGTAGAGCAACACCTTCATAAAGTTGGAACTTCGGAAAGAACAAAGGCGGTGATTGAGCCCAAAATTTCCGCACAATGGTTCTTGCGTATGGAAGATATTGTTAAGCCTGCATTGGATGCCGTTTTAAAAGAGGAAGACATAAAATTATATCCAAAACGCTATAACAATACCTATCGACATTGGTTAGAAAACATTAGGGATTGGAACATTTCTCGTCAACTTTGGTGGGGGCATCAAATTCCGGCCTTCTTTTATGGTGAGGGGGTAGAGGACTTTGTGGTTGCCACTTCAATAGAGGAGGCTTTACCATTGGCAAAAGAAAAAACAGGTAACAGTTCGCTAACCGTTGCAGATTTAAAACAAGATGAAGATGCATTAGATACTTGGTTCTCTTCATGGTTGTGGCCGATCTCCGTTTTTGACGGTATCAATCATCCTGAGAATGAAGAAATCAATTACTATTATCCAACCAACGATTTGGTTACAGGGCCAGATATTATATTTTTCTGGGTAGCCAGAATGGTTTTTGCTGGGTATGAATTTAAACAAGAAAAACCCTTTAGCAATGTATATTTTACAGGTATTGTAAGAGACAAGCAAAGAAGAAAAATGTCTAAGTCTCTAGGGAATTCCCCAGATCCTATTGCGTTGATGCAACAATACGGTGCAGATGGAGTTCGCGTAGGATTGTTATTGTCTGCCGCTGCAGGAAATGACTTGATGTTTGATGAAGACTTGTGTGCTCAAGGACGAAATTTCACCAATAAAATATGGAATTCTTTCAAGTTGATCAAAGGATGGGAAGTTTCTCAAACAGAGAAACAACCTGAAGCTTCAAAAATTGCCATTGATTGGTATAAAGCTAAGTTTCAAAAGACTTTGGCAGAGATTGATGCTAATTTTGAGGTTTATCGTTTGAGTGATTCTTTGATGAGTCTATATAAGTTGGTTTGGGATGATTTTTCATCCTGGTTTTTAGAAATGGTTAAACCCGCTTTTGGAACCCCTATGGATACAGAAACTTATAAAGAGATCATAGGTCTGTTAGAAGACAATTTGAAATTGCTTCATCCATTCATGCCTCACTTGACAGAAGAAATATGGCAATTGATTACCGATAGAAGTCCACAAGAAGCATTAATTATCGCTTCTTATCCAGAAGTTGTTCCTTATCAAGAAGAGATTATTGCTCAATTTGAAATTGCTTCAGAAGTTATATCAGGGATACGAACCATTAGAAAAGAGAAAAACATATCTTTTAAAGAAACCATTGATTTGGCTATTTTGAATCATGAACAAACCGCTAAAGATTTCGATAAAGTTATCGCAAAGATGGGGAATGTTGCTGATTTGTCTTATGTAGATAATGCCGTTGACGGAGCCTTGAGTTTTCGTGTAAAATCTAATGAATATTTCGTTCCGATATCTGGTGCTATTGATGTAGAAGCTGAATTGGTCAAATTGAAAGAAGAGTTAAAATATACAGAAGGTTTCTTGACTTCAGTTCAAAAAAAATTAGCAAACGAACGTTTCGTTAACAATGCTCCTGAGCAAGTTATTGCAGGAGAGCGCAAGAAAGAAGCTGACGCTTTGGCTAAGATTGAAACCCTCAAAGCAAGTTTGAATTCTTTGTCATAGAAAGATGTTTAAGATAGATAAAAAGTTGAAGGCCTACGGGTCTTCAACTTTTTTATACGTCATTATTGATTTCTACCCAATATCCATCAGGATCTTGAATATAGAATTGTTGAATTCCATCATTACGAACATAGTTCTTGTTAGCAGTGCCCAACCAATCCTCGTAGGGGATAGCTAAGGTTTGTAGATGTTCTAGCCATTCCTTTATGTTGGAAGTTGACAAAGCAAAATGAACAGCTTTATGGGTTTTTACGTCTAAGTGCGGTCTAGGAATGAGATGAAGTTGGTGCCCATTTCCCAATGATAGCCATCTTGTTTTTGAAGTGGACGCTGTATTTTCTATTTCTTCAAGTCTAAATATTTTTTTATAAAAAGCAATAGAGATATCTACATTTTTTACAGAAATAGCAACATGATTGAATGATAAAGAAAACATGAATTGATAATTTTGGGTGTTCAAATATCGATATTAATTGACTTAGTTTTGGTTCTTAACACATAAAATTAACTACTACAACTTAGCATTGAACATCCCACTTTGTTCTTTGCCCACTCGGGTCTTTTGGCAAACCATTTTTCATTTTCAGGTTGTTCATCATAAGGATTTTGAATCAGTTCATAGAGTTCGTTAATCAAGTCATAGTCACCATTTTCAGCAGCTTCTATTGCTAGTTGTGACATATAGTTACGTAAGATATATTTTGGATTTGTGTTGTTCATATTCACGATCCTATCTTTTTCTAATTGGTTTTCAGTGGCGAGTCTACTTTGATATTGATCAAACCACATTTCCCATGTCGCTAATACTTCTCCTTTCAGTTGATTAGGATGATAAAAAGCATCCAGGCAATCTTCAATTTTTTTTGCCTTGGCCAACAGTCTAAAAAAAATAGTCATGTCTGTTTCTATAAGTTTCAAATGACTTTCTAAATCATCTAGCAGTATTTTATCTTTTTCACTAGGGCTATCAATACCAATTTTAGCGCTTCTCATTTTGAGGTTTTGAGATTCAAATTGAGTTTTATAACTGTTTAAAGCTTCTTCCAATGGGGGAGCGTCTTCTGTAACTAGGTATATAGCATTAGCGAGTTGATATAAGTTCCATAAACCAATATTTGGTTGTTGGCTGTAGCGGTAGCGTCTATTTTGACTGTCTGTTGTATTTGGTGTCCAATCCGTATCATAATGGTCCAGCCAACCATAAGGTCCATAATCGATGGTCAACCCAAGTATGGACATGTTATCTGTATTCATAACCCCATGAACAAATCCGACTCTTTGCCAATGAACAATCATGTTTACAGTAGCGTTTACAATTTCTTGAAAAAGCATTGCGTAATGACTTTTATTGTTTTCTTCTAAGTGAGAAAAATGATGGCGTATCGTGTAATTTAGAAGTGCTTTTAGATTTTTTTTATCATTTCTAGAAGCGAAAATTTGAAAGTTCCCAAAACGGATAAAACTTTCTGCGACCCTACACACTATTGCTCCAGGTTCATATGCTGGATTTCCATTGTACAAAACATCCCTCATAACTTGATCACCAGTCAAAGCTAAAGATAATGATCTTGTGGTTGGGATTCCTAGATGATGAATTGCCTCGGCACACAAGTACTCCCTGATAGAGGAACGTAATACAGCCAGACCATCTGCTGTTCTAGAGTAAGGAGTTTTACCTGCCCCTTTTAACTGCAAAGTTAGAGATCGATCTGTTAGAACTTGAAATAGATTTATGGCCCTACCATCTCCTAATTGCCCTGCCCAGTTGCCAAATTGATGTCCACCATAACACATGGCATATGGAAGGGTGGAGGGGTAAATGAAATTACCAGTAATGAGGTTGTTGAATTTTTCAGAGTTTAAATCTTCTACAGTAAACCCTACTTGTTTTGCGACTTCAGAATTGATATGGATTAATTTTGGCGCTTTTGTTTGTATGGGTGTAGCCAAAGAATAGCAAGCGTTTTCTACCTGTCGGGTAAAATTCTCTTTGATTGTATCTGCAGAAAGCTCGCTAAAAAAAGTGTTGTCAATATTTAATTTCATGTGCTAGTAGAATAACAAGGTATGATTTCTAAGGTGTTATTTTTTTAATTTATCAGCATATAGTTTCCTTAACCGTTCTAATTTTGGTCTCACTACCATAGCACAATATCCTTGTTCTGGATTTTGCTTATAATAATTCTGATGGTAGTCTTCAGCATCAAAATAGTTGATTAGGGGGCTAATTTCTGTCACTATCGTTTGTGTCATAGATTCCTGAACTGCTGCCGTTATATTTTTAGCTATTTCATGTTGTTCTTCATTGTGATAGAAAATGACAGAACGGTATTGAGTTCCTACATCAGCTCCTTGTCTGTTTAGAGTTGTAGGATCATGGGCAGTGTAAAATATGTGTAATATTTCTTCAAAAGAAATAATTTCAGCATCATATTCAATTCGAACAACTTCTGCATGTCCAGTAAGTCCAGAGCAAATTTCTCTGTAGGTTGGCGTACCCGGTACCTTTCCTCCACTATAGCCTGAAATGGCTTTATGGATTCCTGACACTTCATTGAAAAAAGTTTCTACACACCAGAAGCATCCTGCGCCTAGTGTTGCTTGGTTGATTTTGGACATTATTTTTTAATTAAAGATTCAGAATTGATACAATAGCGCAAACCGCTGGGCTTGGGACCGTCTGGGAATATGTGACCTAAATGGCTATCACATTGATTGCACTGCACTTCAACACGAATCATACCATGTGACTCGTCTTTTATGTATTTGATCGCGTTCGTCGTTATTGGCTGAGTAAAACTTGGCCAACCGGTACCAGATTCAAATTTTATATTCGCATCGAATAGTTCATTTTTACAGCAAATGCAACTGTATATTCCTGGTTCATGGCTAGTGCAGTAGGCTCCTGTATGCGCCATTTCGGTTCCCGCCAACCGTGTAATTCGGTATTGATTAGAGGTTAAGATTTCTTTCCATTCCTCTGCTGTCTTTTCAATTCTTTTTGTAGGTGTAGGGTTTCCATCGACTGTAAAATGTATAATATCTTTCCAAGTGATCATAGTTGTTTCTAATGGTTTACAGGTAAAGGTATCGAAAAGTGAACAGTTTGATTCATGTTTTTTTAAAAAACCATTATTCATATAGGGTGTAAACAGTATTTTTATATTGTACCTTTGCAAACGATTTTTTACTACAATGATGTCAGAAGATTCTAAACAAAATTTGGTTAATGATATGGAGGTCAAACAATGTATTGAAACATTGGAATCCTTGGTGGGTAATACCGATCAGTTATTTGAAATGCCAGAAGAACAACGTATTGCCTTGATGAAAGTTGCGGGTTTGCTTAGTAGACCTACTAAAGATGAACAAGACAAACGTAGAAAAAATGCTAAAAAAGCAACTAAGCGCAAGCAAAGAGAGCGTGAAAAACATGCTAGAAAAGAAACAGGGATTAGATCGGCTAGAGAATCTAATGTGTTTGAAGCTCCAAAAATGTTAAATATAGCGGAGATACAGGAGCAAGATCCTTCAGAATTAGAGTCACCAAGAAACTGTTATGTGTGTAAATCATTATTCACCAAACTCCATCATTTTTATGATAGTATGTGTACAGAATGTGGAGATTTCAATTATAGCAAACGTTTTCAGACTGCAGATTTAACAGGTCAAGTTGCCATCATGACTGGATCTCGTTTAAAAATTGGTTATCATATCACTTTGATGATGTTACGATCTGGAGCAACGGTTATAGCGACTACTAGGTTTCCTGCGGATTCTGCCATTCGTTTTGCTAAAGAAGAAGATTTCCAAGACTGGGGACATCGTTTGCACATCCATGGTTTAGATTTAAGGCATATCCCAAGTGTAGAAATTTTTTGTAATTATATTGAACAGAAGTATCATAGATTAGATATATTGATCAATAATGCTGCTCAAACCGTCCGTAGGCCCGCTGGTTTTTACAAGCATATGATGCCCGTTGAAGAAATGTCTATAGCAAAACTACCTGTGAATGCTCAAGAATTGCTCAAAAATCACTATGATTGCTTACATGAATTAAAACAGTTGAGTAGCGCAACAGAAGTCAACAATAAGAATGCCCCCGTCACTTGGCATGGTGAGGAACCAGGAGTAGGGCTAAGGGCTTCGGCTAAACTTTCACAGATTCCTTATTCTTTTGACAATTCACTAGCGACGACAGAGGTTTTTCCAGAAGGGGAATTAGATGCTGACTTGCAACAAATAGATCTTAGAAAAACAAATAGTTGGCGTCTCAAAATAGGAGAGATAGAGACAACCGAAATGCTCGAGGTTCAGTTGGTGAATGCTGTAGCTCCATTTGTTTTGATCAATCGTTTGGGTGATTTGATGAAAAAAGAAAATACAGGTCAAAAACATATCATTAATGTTTCTGCAATGGAAGGTAAATTTTATCGTTTCAAAAAAGAAGATAGACATCCTCACACCAATATGGCAAAGGCGGCTCTGAATATGTTGACACATACTTCTGCCTCAACATTTGCAAAACATGGTATTTTTATGAATGCGGTGGATACAGGATGGGTTACAGATGAAGACCCAGCCGAATTGTCTAAAAAGAAAGAAGAAATCCATGATTTTCAACCCCCACTTGATATTGTTGATGGAGCTGCTAGGGTCATCGATCCTTTATTCGACGGCATCAAGACAGGAAAACATTGGTGTGGTAAGTTTTTGAAGGATTACAAACCAATAGATTGGTAGGGTTTTGGAACATTGTTTTTTCAAGGTTCGGGGTGAAATTAACTAAAAAACAGATTGTTTTTAGAACAAAGCGATTGCCATACCAAGTAAAATAGCAATGAATTTAGGGTAGCTAAATTTATGGTTTTCAGAACTTTCAAAAAGAATAACTGTAGAGATATGCAAGAAAATACCAATGATCAAAGCAGTGATTTCGTGTTGAAAATCCTGGAAAAAATTAATTTTTGAAGCCAGGTAACTTCCGAGTGGACTCATCAAAGCAAAAGTAGTCATGAAGAAAACGATTTTTTTGAGATCGTACTCATGCTTCAGAAAAAACGAAGTCAATACAATTCCTACAGGAACTTTATGAATGACAATGGCCCAAAGAAATGATTGATTGTTTGCGTATCCCAGTGGAATTCCCTCAGAGAAGGCGTGAACACACAGGCTAGCAAAAAGCATCCATGGAAATTGTTTTTGTACATCATGAAGATGTACATGACCATGTTCAGCTCCTTTGGAAAAAGATTCTAAAATCAATTGAATGATGATTCCTATCAAAATAAAAACCCCAACGGTTTTGGTATTGATCTGTTTTTGTTGTTCGTGAGCGTGGTCTAAAATGCCGAATGCTTCAGGTAGCAAATGGCTGATCGTCATTGAAAGCAAATACGCTCCACTAAAAGCGAGCAGCAGTTGAGTAAACTTTTTGCTAGGATGACTAAAATTTACAAACAGTACACTTGCCAATACCGAAGCTACTAAATAAAGGTATATCATTTTGTTAAAATCAAAATAAGCCTATCTGACGTTGAAAGGTCAAACTCAGATAAATTATAATCGCCAAAGATATGTTTAATTTTTAGATTTGATTGCTTACAGTAGGATTTGAATTTGTCCAAGTTGATGGCTTTTACTCTTTCTTGAAAATAAAGTTCTTCTCCTTTTTCAGCTACATTAATTTCTTTGGTAATAAAACCGTTGGTGACCTTTCTTTTGATCCTAAATGTTATGCTGTCTTTGATAATGGTTTGTTCACGAACCAGATTTTTAATGACTTTATCTACATTCATGTAATCAATGACCGCGATACCCTTATCGTTTAGACAAGCTTCTATATTTTGAAGTACCTCGAGGTCCTCCTGGTCCTCATCAAAGTAACCAAAACTTGTAAACATATTGAATACAGCATCTACTTTGATACCATAAGGTTTACGCATGTCTTGAACTTTAAACTGTAAGGATTCATTAGCGAATTGATTGGCAAAATTAATACTGTTTTCGGATAAATCTGTACCGATAACAGGATATCCAAGAGAGTTTAAAAAAATAGAATGCCTTCCTTTTCCACAGGCTAAATCAAGGATTGAACGGTTTTTAGGGAGTTTTAGGAATGAAACTAAGTTTTGCATAAAATTTTTAGCTTCATCGTCATTTCTGTTATTGTATAAAATATGATAGTAATGGGTGTTGAACCATTCTCCAAACCATGTTTTGTTGTTTTTCATCTACTTTTTTAATTGATGCCCAAATTTAGTTAATTTATTCTTTATTAGTTTTATTCAAATGACATTACAATCAATTACTTTTGTACTGTAAAATATACAAGTATATGGGAGTTAATTTTAAAATGGTAGCGATTACCTTGCAGGGTTTAGAAGAGGTGTTGAGTAATGAGTTGAAACAATTGGGAGCTCAAGACGTAAAAGCTGGTGTGAGAATGGTGGAGTTTGTTGGAGACGAAGGTTTTATGTACAAGGCCAATTTGTATTTAAGAACTGCAATCAGAATTTTAAAACCCATCATTAAATTTAAGGTGAGAAATGAGGATGACTTGTATAAGAATTTATTGAAAATTCGTTGGGAAAAATATATGGAAGTAACTGGAACCTTTGCAACTAAAGGGACCAATCAGTTTAACGGTATTACGAGTAATACCCATTATTTAGCCTTGAAAACTAAAGATGCCATTGCAGATTATTTCATGAGCAAATATGATGCTAGACCCAATGTTGATATCAAGCATCCAGATTTAAAAGTAAATGTTCATATCGATCGCTATGGATTTTGTACGGTATCTTTGGATAGTTCTGGAGATTCATTACACAAAAGAGGGTACAGGGTCAACACCAATTTAGCTCCAATCAATGAGGTTTTAGCAGCTGGTTTGGTTTTGTTGTCAGGGTATAACGGAGATCAAAACTTCATTGATCCCATGTGTGGATCTGCAACTATTTTGATTGAAGCAACTATGATTGCTTGTAATATTCCTTCAAATATCAATAGAAAAGAGTTTGCGTTTGAGAAGTGGAAAGATTATGATGAAAATTTGTTTTTTGCTATTCAAGATTCGTTGATCAAAAAAATTAGAGATCCACAACGAAAAATAATGGGATTTGATAAGGCCCCGTCTGCGGTTAGAAAAGCGAATGAAAATATTGCCAGTGCAAATTTAGAAGAGTTTATAGGTATTCATCATATTAACTTTTTCAATTCTAAAAAGGAAGTTTTTGGTCCAACAACTATTTTATTTAACCCTCCTTATGGTGAACGATTGAAACTTGATGACATTGAAGGGTTTTACAGGAGCATAGGAGACACCTTAAAGCATCATTATAGTGATTCTTCAGCATGGTTTATTACGTCTGATATTGAAGCTTTAAAGTTCGTGGGCTTAAGAACAAGTAGGAGGATAGCAATAAAAAACAGTGATTTAGACTGTAAATTTGTGAAATACGAAATTTATGAGGGAAGTAAAAAAGCCTCTAAAAATGATAATTAAAAGCCAAAAACGTTTTACACCATCGCAAAACGTTTTTGGTTATTCTATGGTGTCATATTCAATCAAGTACAACACTTCATTTTCTTTTTTGTAGTGGTATTCCTCTCTAGCAAAATTGTTTACTTTTTTTTGGATACTGTGTTCCTGTATTGTTTTTCTGTTCTTTTCGATTTCGGAATTGTAAAAATCGATCGCGTTCTCTAACTTATCAATCTGTTGATTGTATTCCATCTGTCGCAAGTAGGAGTTGGCGTCAAAAAAAATCATCCAAATGATAAAAACACTAAGGATTGTTCCTGAGGTCTTTTTGTTTTTTAGGTTCCATTTCATTAGGTGCTTATTTTGAACGTTTGAAATATTGTACAACACGCGTTTTTACGGTGTCTTTACTTTTGTCTTCTTGTTTGTAACCGTATCCATAACCGTACCCATAACCATAACCATATCCATATCGATAACCATATTTTGAGGTTTGAGAAAAGTCGTTGATGACAAAAGCAATATTGTGTACTTCATTGTTGGTGTACTTTTGATCAATCATTTTCAGCATACCTTTTTTTGTGTAACCCTGTCTTGTGATATAAAGGTTTGCATCTGCATATTTCATCAAGTCTAGAGCATCAGAGACCAAACCAACAGGTGGGGTGTCTATAATTATATAATCATATTTCGCTTTTAGAATTTCAAAGAGTTTTTTGGTTGCATCACTTGAAATCAATTCCGATGGGTTTGGAGGGATGGTCCCTGTGAAGATAAGTTCAAGGTTTTTTATAGGAGTTTCTTGGGTTATATTTTCTAATGACTCTTGACCAATGATATAGTCAACCAAACCTTTAGAGTTTCCCATGTTGAAGTCTTTGTGGATCTTAGGCTTTCTTAAATCGAACCCTAAAAGAATAGTTTTTTTGCCAACCAAAGCAAAAGAACTTGCGATGTTCATGGAGGTAACGGTCTTTCCTTCTCCACTAATGGTAGAAGTACAC
Organism: Wenyingzhuangia sp.; assembly: GCF_039768515.1. Lineage (NCBI taxonomy): Bacteria > Pseudomonadati > Bacteroidota > Flavobacteriia > Flavobacteriales > Flavobacteriaceae > Wenyingzhuangia > Wenyingzhuangia sp. The sequence goes on along the minus strand of NZ_JBDNAI010000068.1, from coordinate 18,114 downwards.
AATATGGTTTTGTTGTTGTTCTGATGATCTCCTTTATGAAACAAGTATGGGATATTAGATCTTAAAGCTCTGTAAGATTCTGCTACAGGTGAGTTAGGGTTATTTAATAAAACCAAATTAGAATTTTTGTTATTTTTTCCAACGACTCCAACCACAGGGATATGATACAACCGTTCTATTTGTTCCACTGTATAAATGCTATTATCTAAAGCCTCGAATAGCGTAATCAATATCAAGGGAAGGATAACCGATAGGAGAATGGCAATGATATAATTAAAGGATGATTTTCTTGCCAACGGATCTTGGCCAATATCTTTTGCACCATCAATTATATTGATACTCGATGAGTTTGCTGCAATTGCAGCACCAGCATCATAGCTTTTTTGTTTCAAATGATTGTAATTGATTTCTGAAATGGAGTAACTCTTCTCAAGCTGAATCAATTTGTACTCTTTAAGAGGTAGGTCCTTGATAGATGTTTTTATGTTGTTTAAATCCTCTTTTATGTTACGAGATTTGATGCTGTTATACGATACTAAGGCATCAATTCTACTTTTGATGTTTTGCTTAGATATTTTTATTTTACTTTCTAGATCGATAAAATCAGGATGTGTGGGGTATACGTCATTGACGAGTAGCTTTTCTTTGAGCAATAAGAAGTTAATCAATTCGGTAAGACTCGCTTGCAATCCTATATCTGTAATTTCACCTAAAGGAATGTTTTTGATATCAATGTCTTGCGTAAGGGCATTGTTTTTTAGCCTTAGCAATAACTCTGTGTTGTTTTCTAGTTCTTTTTTCTGTTGGTTGTAGTTTAAGATTTGCTCGTATGCTTCTTTTCCTTCGTTTGATAGTTTCAATGCATTTTGAGATTTAAAACTAATCAGGGAACCTTCCAGATCTTTCAATACATTAGATTCGACATCAAAAAGGGAGTCTATAAATTTTTTGGTTTGCACCGCATATTTTATTTTTTTGTTCCTTTCTGTTTCTCCAAGGATATATATTGTTTTGTTAATGTAATCAATCAAACGTTTTTTATTGGTCCCTTTTAGATTGATGTCAAGCAAAGAAGTACCTGTCACTGCAGTTTTAACATCTATATTACGGTAATGAGAGACTATTTTATTGAAAGAACCAAAGCTGATGTAATAATCAGTATTTGGTTTTGGTTTCTCAAGCAGATTGATGTTAAATTCACAAAAAGGAGTTGTAATTTTTTTATCAACGTCAAAGTTTTTAAGGTATTTGCCCCCGTCAAGGACAAACGGTTTGGTCACTTGCTTGTTGTAGTTGTAGAGTTGAATTTCTCCACTGTCTTCTGGTAGACTCAAAGAAACCTGTACCTTATTGGAATCTATGAAAACCAGTTTTATTTTATGATTTTGAATCTGGTAGCAATCGGTATTTTTTACTTTGATCTTGAAAGGGGTATATCCATAGACATCTTTATATCTTGTTTCAAATAAGATCTTTTCTTTTTCAAGATAATTGATGTAGCATTGTAAACTTGATACTACTTTCTCATTGTGGGTCCTAGATTTGAAATCCGCTTTTACAGACTCAACCATATTACTTGCTCCACCCCAATTAAAAGAGATATTTGTGCTGGAGGTAAGCATTGGATTTGATTTTTCGTCTATTGCAATTAGGCTAGATATTTTGTAGGTATCTTCCTCCATCATGTTTCTATATTTGGCTATAGCCAAACATAAAATAAGAGTTAGCGTAAATAGTTTCCAATAGCTAATCACTTTGAGTAAGTAGCTTTTAACGTCAATTGTTCCTAAATCTTTACTGATGTTTTTTGTATTTTTTTCTGACATTAGTGTTTGATTTATAGTGAATTAACAAACAAGTAGGTTGTTACAGCTACTGTAAATGTGGATAGGATGGTGTTAAACACACTTAAACCTGTCGTTCCTAAACCAATTGGTTTCTGTTTGATGGGTTTGATGTTGATGATGTCGTTGTTTTGAAGCAAAAAGGCTTTTGCTTTGAATACATCTATGTCTGTTAAGTCTACTTCATATTTTTTCAATCCGTCTGTCTCTTGCCTTATGACCTCTACATTGGTTCTGTTACCATACTGTGTGATGTCTCCAGAATTAGCTATCGCATCAACAATATTTGCTTCGTATTGTAACAAATAGTTGGTGCCAGGTTTGGTAATTTCTCCTATAACAGTGTATTTAATTCCCGCACTCTTGACATCAACATAAAAGCTTTCAGAATTTTGAATGTATTTGGAAAGTTCTTTTTCAATGAGAATCCTGATTTCGTTGATGCTGTACCCTAAAACATTCATTTCTCCGAGGTATGGCAGTCTTATGTTACCTTTCGCATTTATTCTGTATCCAGATAAATATGGGTTGGTGTTTATATTGTTGTTGGGGTTTAACTGATCCGGAGATAATGCATTGAAAAAATTTGTTAATTCTTTGTTTTTTGAGCTGATTTTGATCAAAAGAATGTCATTCACTTGTGTTTTGAAAATTTTATGCTGTAAATTGTATACTTCATGCTCTGTATCTCCTTGTAAGTAGACAATTTTTTTGTTGCTCACACAAGAAGTTAAAAAAGAAATAGAGATGAAGAGGAGGAGAAGTTTTTTCATATCAGCAAAACATTTTCGATTCAAACAAATATAAAATTATAAAATTTATTTTCTAAGTTTAATTTACTTTACTTTTACATTTGTTTTTAATGTTACCAATGATAAGTAAATACCTTAGTTTTTTGGCCAAATCAACCAATCAGCATGGAGTTCATTCTCCATTTGTGTATGGTTTAGTCACCTCTTGTATTTACAAGAAATCATCACCTTCCGTAGAAGATAAATTGAAGATTTTCTTCAAACGGATAAAGCAGAATCATACAGAAATAAGGATTACAGATTTTGGAGCAGGTTCTAAGTATTTTAAAAATAACAAAAGAAAAGTCTCAGCATTAGCCAGGAAAGTTGGTATATCTAAAAAATATGCGTTGTTGTTAAATAGATTGGTTTCCCATCTAGAGGTCAATCAAGCTCTTGAGTTAGGGACTTCAATAGGACTTGCAACCATGGCAATGTGTATTGACAATAAGAAAATTAAAATAGATACTGTAGAAGGATGTAGTGAAATTACGAAAGTGGCAACATCACAGTTTGAGCACTATCAAATTAAAGATCAAGTTATTGTTTATAACGAAAACATAAAAAATATTCTACCGGTATTGACGTCAACAAAAAAATATGACTTGGTTTATGTAGATGCCAACCATCAAAAAGAAGCAACCTTAGATTATTTTGAGCAGTGTTTAGAAGCGAAGCATAACGATTCTGTTTTTATTTTTGATGATATCAATTGGTCTGAGGCCATGCAAGAGACATGGGAAACAATAAAAAGTCATTCAGAAGTTAAAGTTACGATTGATTTATTTCGATGGGGATTGGTGTTTTTTAGGAAAGAACAAAATAAAGAACATTTTAAAATAAGATTTTAAAGATGAAAATATACACAAAAACAGGAGATGAAGGAGAGACTTCATTGTTTGGAGGAAAAAGAGTTTCTAAATCCCATACCAGAATTGAGGCTTATGGTACAGTAGATGAATTGAATTCTTATTTAGGGCTTTTAAGATACCATAACATAGACGAGAGTCACAAAACTTTTTTAATCAAAATCCAACAAGAGTTATTTGCTGTTGGTGCTTTTTTAGCAACTCCCCGAGAAAGTGAGACTTTGAAAAATGGAAAAAAAAGACTGGAAATTGATCCTTTCGGACTCAAAGGAATAGAGATCATAGAAAAAGAAATAGACCTATTAGATCAGCAATTGGAGCCCATGACTCATTTCATCATTCCTGGCGGTAATTCAATAGTGTCACATTGTCACATAGCAAGAACCATTTGCAGAAGGGCAGAGCGAACTTGTGTCTTGTTACACGAAAAAGAAGGAATCAATAAGTACATCATTCAATATTTAAATAGGTTGTCAGATTACTTATTTGTCTTGGCACGAATGTTGTCCAAAGAACTAGGAGCAGATGAAATCAAGTGGATTCCATCTCAAACAGAATAAGTTCTTTAAAAACGTAAAAAAAACTTGACTTTTTTAATTAAAAAATTATTTTTGCAATAATTATAATTTATAAAAAATGTATTGGACTTTAGAATTAGCTAATTACTTAGCAGACGCACCTTGGCCAGCTTCGAAAGATGAATTGATCGATTATGCAATCAGAACAGGAGCGCCATTGGAAGTGGTAGAAAATTTACAAAGTTTAGAAGATGAGACTGAAATCTATGATGATATTGTAGAGATTTGGCCTGATTATCCTACCGAAGAAGACTATCTTTGGAATGAGGAAGAATATTAAAGTATTTAAATGAAAAATAAAAAAAGCCTCAATTTAGGGGCTTTTTTGTTTTTTTAGACATAAAACATAAAACGATGGGCATATTAGACTCTGTGTTGAAAGTATTTGTTGGTGATAAACAACAGAAGGATTTAAAATTATTACAACCAATTATTGGCGAGGTGAAAGCTTTTGAGGATACCTTAAAAAGTCTGACCAATGATGAGTTGAGAGCTAAAACTCAAGAATTTAAAGATTTAATTGTTTCTGGTACAAAATCTATAGATGATGAAATTGCTATTCTAGAAGAAAAAGCTAAAACAGTCGCTATTGATGAAAAGGAAGCGGTCTACAATCAAATAGATGCTTTACAAGATCAGGCCTATGCGGCATCTGAAAAAGTGTTGAATACCATTCAAGCAGAGGCTTTTGCGGTCATCAAAGAAACAGCAAGGAGATTTACGGAAAACAAGCAAATAGAAGTGACTGCAAATGCGTATGATAGACAATTATCTGCGAGTCACGCATACGTTGCATTAGAAGGAGAGGAAAAAGCCATCTGGCACCATACATGGAATGCTTCTGGTACAGATGTCATCTGGAATATGATTCATTATGATGTTCAGTTGATTGGTGGATCTGTTTTACATCAGGGTAAAATCGCTGAAATGATGACTGGAGAGGGGAAAACTTTAGTGGCAACTTTACCGATATACTTGAATGCTTTGTCTGGAAAAGGAGTTCATGTGGTGACGGTCAATGATTATTTGGCAAAACGTGATAGTGCTTGGATGGCACCTTTATTTCAATTTCATGGATTAACCATAGATTGTATTGATCACCACAGGTCTAACTCACCAGAAAGGAGAGCAGCATATAATGCTGATATTACCTACGGAACTAACAATGAATTTGGATTTGATTATTTGCGTGATAATATGTCAAGTACCCTTGAAGATTTGGTACAACGCAAACCAAACTATGCGATTGTGGATGAAGTAGATTCGGTTTTGATTGATGATGCTCGAACCCCTTTGATAGTGTCTGGACAAGTTCAAGATGGAGATAGACATGAATTCAATGAGTTAAAACCCAAGGTTGCAGATATTGTAGCATTACAAAATAAATATTTGGTAGGCGTTTTGGCAAATGCCAAAAAATTGATCAAAGAAGGAGAAACCAAAGAAGGTGCCTTTCAGTTGCTGAGGGTATACAGAGGTTTACCTAAAAATAAAGCCTTAATTAAATTTTTATCACAAGAAGGGATTAAGCAGTTATTGCAAAAGACGGAAAATCAATACATGGCAGACAACAATAAAGAAATGCCTGTTGTAGATAAGGAATTGTATTTTGTGATCGAAGAAAAAAACAATTCTATTGAGCTGACTGAAAAAGGAATAGCTACTTTATCAGGAAGTGACGGAGGTAACTTTTTTGTGTTGCCAGATATTGGAGTTAGGATTGGAGAACTAGAAAAGCAAGAAATTTCTGATGAGGAAAAAGCTGCACAAAAAGAAGAGTTATACAGAGATTTTAGTATAAAGAGTGAAAGAATACATACCTTAAACCAACTTCTGAAGGCTTACACTTTGTTCGAAAAAGATACGGAGTATGTCGTTATGGACAACAAGGTGAAAATTGTTGATGAGCAAACGGGGCGTATCATGGAAGGTCGCCGTTATTCCGACGGATTACATCAAGCTATTGAAGCCAAAGAGGAGGTTAAAATTGAGGCGGCCTCTCAAACCTACGCAACCGTTACGTTACAAAATTACTTTAGAATGTATCGTAAGTTGTCAGGTATGACGGGAACTGCAATCACAGAGGCAGGAGAATTCTGGCAAATTTATGAGTTGGATGTTGTTGAAATTCCGACCAATAGACCTATAGCTAGGCAAGATAAAGAAGATTTAATCTATAAGACACAGCGTGAAAAATACAATGCAGTTATTGAAGATGTAGTCAAATTGGTAGATGCTGGTAGACCTGTTTTGGTTGGGACAACCTCAGTTGAAATTTCGGAGCTATTGGGAAGGATGTTGTCAATTAGAAAGATCAAGCATAATGTATTGAACGCAAAATTACACAAGAAAGAAGCAGACGTCGTTGCAGAGGCAGGAAAGCCAGGAATTGTAACGATTGCAACCAACATGGCCGGTCGTGGTACAGATATCAAATTGTCTGATGAAGTAAAAGCTGCTGGAGGTTTGGCCATTATTGGTACTGAGCGACATGATTCTAGACGAGTGGACCGACAGTTGCGTGGTCGTGCAGGTCGTCAAGGAGATGTTGGTTCTTCTCAATTTTATGTGTCGTTAGAAGACAATTTAATGCGCTTGTTTGGTTCAGATAGAATAGCCAAAATGATGGATAGAATGGGGCTAGAAGAAGGAGAAGTCATTCAGCATTCTATGATTACCAAGTCCATTGAAAGGGCTCAGAAAAAAGTAGAAGAAAATAACTTTGGTATCCGTAAGCGTTTGTTGGAATATGATGACATCATGAATTCCCAGCGTGAGGTTGTTTACAAGCGTAGGCGTCATGCTTTGGATGGAAAGCGTCTTCAAGTAGATATCGCGAATATGATTTACGATGCTTGTGCTGCAATGGTAGATGACCATAAAGTTACCAATGACTATAAGAATTTTGATTTTCAATTGATTTTAAATACTTCGATGAATTCACCATTCACAGAAGAAGAATTTACCAATACTCAGCCACAAGAGTTATCAGATAAACTGTATGATATTGTTATGCAACACTATACTGATAAGATGCTTAGAAATGCCAATTCAGCTTTTCCAATCATCAAAAATGTGTATGAAAATGAAGGGGATAAATATGAACGCATTGTGGTTCCTTTTAGTGATGGTGTAAAATCCTTGAAAGTTGTGACAGATTTGAAAAAATCATACGAGACTGAAGGAGCAGAATTAATTTCTGATTTTGAGAAAAATATTACTTTAGCGATTATTGACGAGGAGTGGAAAAATCACTTGCGCAATATGGATGATTTAAAGCAATCAGTACAAAATGCATCTTATGAGCAAAAAGATCCATTGCTAATTTACAAGTTTGAAGCCTATGAATTGTTCAAAAAAATGCTTGAAAAAGTAAATAAGGAGGTATTGTCATTTTTGTTCAAAGGCGAGTTACCTGATAGCAATCAACAAATTTCTGAAGCTAAAGCCAATAGTGCTCAACAAAACATTCAAGTGTCTAAGCAAGAAGTGTTAAACTCCTCTGAAGCAGCCAACAGAAAAGCGATGAATAATTCTATGGCAGCAGAGCAGTCTAAGCCAGAACCAAAGACTAGAGAACAACCTAAGATTGGTAGAAATGATAGAGTGATCATTCAGAACGTACAAACTGGAGATAAAAAAGAAGTTAAATTCAAGCAAGCCATTCCTTTGTTAGAATCTGGTAAATGGGTACTTACAGGTCTAGCCTAAAGAATTCACTTAGAATCAAAAAAAACCTGAAGCGTAATTACTTCAGGTTTTTTTTCATGAAAAGTTTCGGTGATTGAAGTAAACTTTAATCATTTTTGGTAAAATACCCTTGATTTGAAACTGCATCTTCACTGGTCATAATTTCGACATCTCTAAACCATACTTCAGCGTAGTTTCCATCTTTGTATTGTTTCTGAACATCGCCACCATGTGTTTCAGCACCAGAACACCAGTGTTTGTTTACTTTAGGTGATTTTCCATTCGTTTGGTTGTAAGCTCCTAATTTAAAAAACAATCCTTCTTCTAAATATGCATTTTCTCTTTCTACTCCATCTTGACCTATTGGGAAAAACATACGTTGTGTTTGTTCGGGAATATTATTTTTAGTTGTGTATTCAGATACAATTAAATTTTTGGTAAATGTTTTGGTTTCATGTCCATCACTTGTAAAGTTGAGTGTCATCACTCCATCTTTTACATAGATATGATAGCTAAATTCCTCTCCCAATTTGATTCCTTCTATTGGTTCTTCTGGGGTCATGTTTTTTTCAGGACCAACTACAGAAAAATCATTTCCCCAAACTGCAGTTGAAAAATCCCAGCGTAAAGAATTATCATTTCCCTCAGTATTGATTTCATAATGCCAAAAGACAGATCCTTTAGTGTGTCCAGGGAATTTTTTGTAAAATATTTTAAGAGGTTCATTTTCATGTTTATCAGCACTGTGTATTTGTCCAACAACAACGGAATGAGATGCTGCAACTGTTTTATCACCTGTAGAAGAAACCTTCATAACTTTTACTTTAGCAGAGAGAGATGCTTCTGATGATTTTGCAAACCATTTTTTAGTTTGCGCTAGTTCAGTTCTTGTGTTGTTGGATGTTCCATGAGTATCTCCACCATTTGGTGCTTTAAAGACTACCCAGTTATTTTCTTCATCTTTCGAAGTATAAAAATAATCATTGTTTTCAAAGTGATTCGGATGTCCAACGTTTGATCCATCTCCTAAAATCAAATTCCAATTTGTTAAAAAAGGAATAAGTTGACTGGGGTAAGTTGTCTTGTCTTGTTCTTTATTTTTAGTGTTTTTACAATTACTCAACACTGAAGTGAGTAAGATCAATACAAATGTTTTTTTTAATCTCATGATTCAATTTTTTTTAGATGTTATTTGTTTGTGTAGTGTTTACATGTTGTATACACCGCCATTGATATCTAGAGTAGCTCCGGTAATAAATCCATCATATTCAGAGGCTAAATATAGCACTGCACGGGCAACATCTGCTGCTGCTCCAGCTTTTTGTATGGGAATTCCAGCTATAGTTGCATCAGCAGATTCTTTTGTGGTATGTGTGTTGTGAAAAGAAGTACCAAGAATAAGACCAGGAGCAACAGCATTGACTCTAATTCCCTGTGGCCCTAATTCTGCGGATAGTGCACGTGTAAAAGTTAGAATAGCTCCTTTGCTGGTGGAATATACCAAAGAACCAGGGTGCCCGCCTTTACGACCAGCTAAAGAAGCAAGATTGACAATACTACTTGAACTATTTTTAGACAAATGAGGAGTTGCTGCTCTTGTAACGAACATCATAGAGGTCATATTGATATCCATCACTTTGTGCCAGAAATCTGTTTTCATTTCAGACAATAATTTTCGGTCAACCAAAGCGCCTGCATTGTTGATCAATATATCTAAACTACCTAAAGCTTCAACCGTTCTTTGAACAACGTTATTGGCCTCTTCCTCCTGGGTCAAGTCTCCTTTTATGATGATTGCTTTCTGACCTTTGCTAGTTGCATATTTTTCTAATTCTTTAGCGGTTTCTGAGCTTGAGAAATAATGAATGGCAACGTGGGCTCCGCTATCTATAAAATGTTTGGTGATAGATTCACCAATTCCTTGAGCACCTGCTGTTATAAGTACATTTTTTTCGCTTAATTTATTGTTTTTCATATTTGATGTTTTGTAAAATTTGATAATTTATGGAAATGTTTTTTCATCATTTTTTCGGCTAAGGCTATGTCTTGTGTTTCGATCGCTTTGAAAATATTTTCATGTTTTTCTATTTCTGCTGCGATACTGTCACCCTCACAAACAATTTCTTTTTCATAGGTAGCCAAAATGGGAGGAGTTATCTGTAGCATTAAAGTTAGCATCGTACTGTTTTTACTTGCTTTTGCTATGGCAAGGTGAAACAATAAATCTTCTTCCAAATACTCCTCACCGTTTGTGATTTTACATTTAAAATCGTTCAAGCAGTTTTGGATGTTTGTCAAATCTTCGTGGGTCCTTTTTTCAGCAGCCAAACCAACTATTTTGAGTTCTAACGTTATTCTTGTCTGGACGAGTTCTTCAAAGGAAGGTTGATCAATAGTAATGATTTCATTAACCATTCCGTTAAAACCTATCCGTCCTATCTCCAAGAGGGTTCCACTTTTAGCAAACGATTTCACGATGCCATAGTATTCTAATTTCTTTATAGCCTCTCTTATGTGATTTCTATTGACTCCAAATTTTTCAGACATGATTCTCTCTGAAGGCAATTTGTCTCCACGTTCAAGGTTTTTTACATTAACCAAATCTCTAATGTTACAGATTACATCATCTTGTAATTGTTTGTTGTTGTCTATGAGGCTTATTTTCATTTTTTACTTTTTTTAGTCCTTTGCTCCTATAAGTATTTTTCTATAACACCCATGGCTCCAGCATAAGAGATTAGACAAGAGAAAAATAAAGCTGCAAATAAGCCAATGTTTACCATAAGTTTTGTTTTGTAGCCTTTCATTACTTTTTTATTGTTTACGAGAAGAATAATACATAAAACGACTAGTGGCAAAACAAAAACATTAAATATTTGAGATAGAATTTGAACTAAAATAGGCTTTCCACCAAAAAAAGCTGGACCTATTAAAGCGACCAAACAAGCTATTGCCGTTATGATTCTAAATTGGTTGGAGTTTGTATCTAATGTACCAGATTGATAGTCTGCAACTAGGAGCGGAGCAATTAGCAAACATGGGAATATAGAAGACAAACCTGCACTGAGCGTTCCAAAAAGGAAAACAGTTACGGCAAAGTTTCCTGCGATTGGCTCTAAAGGTTTTGCCATATCTAAGACATTGTTTACGGGTGTTCCTTGGTGGTAAAGAGCACCACAAGCTACAGCCATGATAGCACCACTAATAATAAATACCAGTATTGATGCTGAAATAGCATCTTTTCTTTGTCTTCCAAGATCTTTAATCCCCCAATTTTTACCTTTGACAAACAGGGGTCTAGATAAAAATGTAGCTGCTGCCATTGTGGTACCTACAAATGCGGCCACCATCATTTTTCCAGATACATTTGGGTCTTGAGATTCTGGGATTTTTGGAATTAATCCGTTTAAAACTTCTAAGGGTAGTGGGTGAATAAAAAATAAAGAAAGGATAAAAGATACTCCCATAAAGGAAACAAAAATGACTAATATTTTTTCGAAAAATGAGTATTTACCTACAAGCATTAAAGCATAAAACACGCCAACGATTGCTATGGCTATGGCAAGAACGGTTTCGTATTGATAGCCATTGAGCCCTTCAAAATTTAAAACAAGGATTTCATAGAGCATATTGGAAGAAATTGTTAAAATTCCCATAAGGGACCCCCATTGTCCAAATGAGATGCCTAGAACGATTAGGATTGCAAGTATTTTACCTCCGCGTATATATTTTTTAAAACTAAAAAGAGCAGTTTCACCTGTGATTATTGTATAGTTCCCATAAACAAATATCAAGATCCCTGAGAATAGACAACTCAATAAAAGGACCCAAGTCAATTCCATACCATAAGCGCTACCTGCTTTAATCATTGAGGTAACGCTTCCTGTACCAATGGTGTAGCCTATTGCAAATATTCCGGGCCCGAAAGCAAGGATAGCAGTTATAATTCTTTTGATTAAAGGTGTTTTTAATTTTGTCAGTTCCATAGTTTTCTTTTTACTTTTTTGATGACCAATCTGTATGATGAGATGTGTTAGATTTGTCATCTGTCCTTTGATAGGTATGAGCTCCAAAATAATCTCTTTGCGCTTGAATGAGATTTGCTGAGGAATTTTCTGTTGAGAAACTGTTAGAAAAACTAATAGATTCAGTCAAACACGGTAAAGATAATTCGTGTATGATTCCGACAGAAACTACCTTTTTGATAGCAGGTTTCAATTCCTTAAGTGTATTTGTAATGTGTTCAGTAGACAACAAGTGGTTTGTAGATTTGAAAATAGTAACCAATTCATTCATCAGGTCAGACTTAATAATACAACCATTGGTCCATATTCTAGCAAGTTCGCTTAGGTTTAAATTCCAATCATAATGAGTTGAAGCTTCTTGAATCAATTTAAAGCCTTGGCAATGGTTTATGATTCGACCAAATTGGTATGCTCTCAATAAATCGTCAACAGTTAACGCTATACTTTCGTTGATGTTACTTCTTATGTTTTTACTAGCCAGACATCTTTCTTCTTTGTAAAATGAAGTATAACGTGCGAACAAAGCAGAAGCAATCATTGTGCTGGGTACTCCTAATTCTGCGGTCGTTATAGTGGCCCAGTTCCCGGTGCCTTTATTTCCAGCCTTATCCATTATTTTGTCAAGTAACCAATCTTCTCCTTCTTTTTTTCTGAGGATGTCTATTGTGATTTCTAATAAATAACTGTTTGTTGTTTCTTTCCAACTTTCAAAAATTTCAGCAATTTCATCAGGATTTTTGCCTAAAGATTTGAAGAGTACATAGATCTCTGCTAACAATTGCATTTCTACGTATTCAATACCGTTGTGAATCATTTTCACAAAATGACCACTACCATCCTTACCCATGTAGGTACAACAAGGGAGTTTGTTTTTGTCTTTTGCAGCAATGATTTCCAAAAAAGGTAGAACCATTTCATAGGCTTCTCTGTTTCCTCCTGGCATGATTGCAGGTCCTTTTAAGGCGCCTTCTTCTCCTCCAGAAATTCCTGCTCCAATAAAGGCAATCCCTTTTTGGTTTAGGTATTGCATTCGCGCATTGGTTTTTTTATAATTTGAATTTCCACCGTCAATCAATACATCTCCTTTAGACAAAAAGGGCAATAAAGATTCTATAACAGCATCGATAGTCTTTCCAGCATTAACCATGAGCATGATTGCTTTTGGTTTTTGTAAAGAGTTTACAAATAGGGAGACATCATCAAAAGCCATAGCAGAACTAAGTTCTTCATGCATGTTTTTAAAAGTTGAAGCTATATTTTCTTCTTCATTTTCAATATGCCGATTGTACAGAGATAGTTTTATACCATTTGATGCTAGATTTCTACTCAAACTTTTCCCCATAACTCCTAAGCCAAAAACGCCAAATTCTGATTTTAATAGCAGTTCTTTTTCTAGAGTATTTACAATTTCAGCTGGTGTCAAATGAACATCAATATGAATCGCATTTTTTGGGATTTCTAAAATATCAAATTGAGATTTTAATAATTGAGAATCCATAAAATGGTTTTCTCTTTGATCCATTCGTTCTTTTATTTGTTTGTAATTTCCTTTTAGAAAAATCCATTTTACTTGGTTCTCTATGTTTTTGCTCAACATCTGTCGGTACTTGTTTTTAAGCGCAGAGCAAACAATAATACAGCTTTCCTCTTTGGAGTTTTTTTTGGCAAGTTCATTTAAGCTTTGCAGCCATTCTAACCTATCCTCATCATTCAAAGGCAGTCCGTCAGACATTTTTTGAATGTTTTTTTTTGAATGGAAGTCATCACCATCAAAAAAAGGAAGTTTTAATTTTTTTGATAAATGCTTACCAATCGTGCTTTTTCCTACTCCTGAAACACCAATGATGAAGTATATTTTTGTATTCATTTTTTTTGGGTAACCAAATTGGTTTCTTAGTTTGGTTACCCAAATATAGTGTTTATTATCTTTTAAAGGCAAGTCTTTCTTCTAAATAATTTAGGGATAACTGCCTAGTTGATGGCTGAGAACGTTAAAAATAAAATTTGTGGTCAATTCCTTATGATATTGAAGAATAAAAATTAACTTTCATAATTATTTTTAAGCTGTTTTATGTATTTACATTCCATAAACTATTTTAGAGCAATAGCGATAATTTTTGTCATTTCTAGCCATGTTTTTTATCTGGTAGATTATGATAACAGTTCTTTTCTACCTCTTTTTTTGTACAATACAATTGTAGGAAGTTCAACTCCTTTTGTTTTTATTTCAGGTTTTTTATTTCATCATGTATTTTATAAAAAACATAATTTTAAAGTATTTTTTGTCAACAAAGTGAAATATGTTTTATTTCCTTATTTGATCATGTCTTTGGCTGCTATTTTGTTTTCTTGCTACAGAATGTATGGGGAAGGTTCCTCTGATTTTTTTGCTTATGTAAAAACCATTCTTTTCTATTATACAACAGGAAGTCATATTGTAGCTTATTGGTATGTTCCTTTCATTATGCTTTTGTTTTTAACCTCTCCATTGCATGTCTTGTTTATAAATGCCTTAAAGCTCAAACAACAAATTGCGGTAGTTTTGATTTTTTTGATGGTTTCAGTTTTCATTCATAGACCCAATTCTTTATATGTTTTTAAGAGTATTCAAGCGCTTTTCTATTATACTCCAGTATATCTAATAGGTATATTGTGTTCCATGAATAGAGAGGATCTTTACGATAAACTAAATAACAGAAAATTCATGTTGTTCGCTTTGTTTGGGGTTGTTTCTTGTGCTCAGATTTTTTTTAATAAGAATGGGAATTCATTTAAATTGCCTTTTGAATTTGAAGGTTTAGATCTTATGATTTTGCAGAAAATCTGCTTATCCTTTTTCTTGTTCATTTTTCTACATACATTAGAATCTTCAAGGATATCTTTTTTAACTCATGTCGCAAAATATAGTTTTGGTATGTTTTTTATACATGGCTATGTGCTTTATGCTTACGGTATTGCGCTAAATAAATTTTTAACTCCATCTTTTATACAAACTCATAATTTTTTAATTTTTGTTTTTTCTAGTGTGATTGTGATTGTCGTTTCTTTGCTTCTTGTCAAGTTTATGGTGTATCTCTTTAAGCATAGGAGTAGGTATATTGTTGGGTCTTAATTTTAATTTGGCGTATGAAAGATGAAGTGAGGCTTAACGTAGTGTTGATACATCCCCAAATTCCAAACAACACAGGAAACATCGGAAGATTATGTGTTGGGTGCCATGCAAAACTTCATTTGGTTAAACCCTTGGGGTTTGAGATTTCTGACCGTCGTTTGAAAAGAGCGGGTTTAGATTATTGGAAAGATTTAGAAGTGATTATCCATGAAACCATAGAAGATTTAATGTCACACATTAAAGATAAAAGTAGAATGTTTTTATTTTCTGCGAACGCCTCTTCTTCCATTTATCAAACCAAATTTAAAACTGGAGATTGGTTGTGCTTTGGAAAAGAAGCAGAAGGTTTGTCTACCGATATAAAAGAAAAATACAGTGATCAATTAAGAAATATTCCTTTTCCTGGACCCATTAGAAGTTTCAACTTAGGTAATGCCGTAGCGATGGTGTTGGGCGAGGGGCTAAGACAATTGAGTTGATGGATTGTTTTTATATTCACATCCTTATTTTTAATTCTCAATAATCAGTGTTAATTTTTTATCTTTGATAAATCTACAATTATAAGCTTTTGGATAATAATCATAACGTTACAGAAAAGGAAATTGATCAGCTGATTCAGCAAGGATGTCAATCAGAGGATTGGAGTCAATTGTATCTAAAACCAACTACGGATTTATCTAAAATCATAAATGTTACTTTTTCTGGTACGAACCAAATAGGAGATATTGAAGGTGATAGGGTTTTTTATGGGGGAATCATAAAAAAAAATACCATAAAAAATGTACATCTTCATAATTGTGTCGTTGGTGATCATCCTTTCATCAATAATGTAAAGAGTTACATTGCCAACTATAGGATTGGAAGTCATGTGCTTATAGATAATGTTGATATTATTGCTGTAGATGGTGCCTGTAGTTTTGGTAATGGAGTTCATGTTGATGTGATCAACGAAGGCGGGGGTAGAGTTATTCCTATTTTTAACCAATTGAGTGCTCAAGTAGCCTATCTACTCGCGTTATATAGACACAAAACCATACTTGTTGATGAGTTAAAAAGAATGATTGTGACCTATACAGAAGAGGTTACTTCTACAGTCGGTACCATTGGTGATGATGTTACCATTCTTAATGCGCAAACGATAAAGGGAGTTTGTATTGGAGATGGAGCTTTTATAAATTCTGCTTCGAAACTTATCAATGGAAGTATAAATTCTACAAAGACATCCAGTGTTTACATAGGCTCTGGAGTGATGGCTAATAATTTTATTGTGTCTAGTGATACTAAAGTTGACAATGCTTCAGTTTTGTCAGATTGTTTTATTGGTCAAGGTTGTGTGATTGACAAGCACTATTCCATATCACATTCTATATTTTTTGCCAATTGCCAAGGGTTCAATGGAGAGGCGAGTTCTATTTTTGCAGGACCCTTTACGGTTACCCATCACAAATCTACACTGTTGATAGCAGGTCTGTTTTCTTTTATGAATGCGGGTAGTGGGTCCAATCAAAGTAATCATATGTACAAATTGGGACCTATACATCAAGGGATTATGGAGCGTGGTGCCAAAACCACAAGTGATTCTTACGTATTATGGCCCTCAAAAATAGGCCCTTTTACTTTGGTTATGGGTAGGCATTATCACCATGTAGATTCTTCGGACTTCCCATTTTCTTATTTGATTGAAAACAAAAACAGTACGTTTTTAGTACCAGGAGCAAACTTAAAAAGTGTCGGTACGGTTAGAGATGCTCAAAAATGGCCTAAGAGAGATCATAGGGCTGAACACAATAGGATGGACATCATTAACTTTAACTTGTTGAGTCCTTACACAATTCATAAAGTTTTCCAAGGCCTAAAGCACTTAAATGACATTTTAGAAATTTCTGGAGGGCAATTGGATGAGTACAATTACAAAGATATGGTGATTAGAAAATCTAGTTTGCACAATGGAATTAAAATGTACAATATAGTCATCAATAAGTTTTTAGGAAATTCTATCATTAGTAGGATAGAAAATAAAAATATTAAGACCCTTCGAGAATTAAGGTCAGTGTTACAGCCCACATCTACTCTTGGACAAGGCAAGTGGATAGATGTTAGTGGTTTGTTATGCCCTGTTTCCTCTCTAAATTTACTAATTGAAAAATTAGAAAAGTTAACCGTAAAAAATATTGAAGGTGTTATTGCTCAACTGAATGAGATCAATAACAATTACTATGAATATGAATGGAATTGGGCGGTAGAAAAAATAGAGCGCTTTTATCATTTAAAAATTGACGAGATCACCAAAGATGATGTCATTAAAATCATAAAGCATTGGAAAACTTCAGTGATTGATTTAGATAAAATGTTATACAAAGATGCCAGTAAAGAATTCAACCTGGAATCTTCAGTAGGTTTTGGAGCTGATGGAGAGGAGAAAGAAAAAATAGCAGACTTTAAAATGGTTCGTGGTGCATTTGAAAGCAATTCTAGTGTACTTGAAATATCAAGTCATATGGAAAGAAAAGAAAAACTTGGTCTTAAGGTTTTGGCCCAGATTCAAGAAATTAAAGAATAGTATATGTGTGGAATTGTAGGATACATAGGAAATAGACAAGCCTCATCTATTTTAGTTGAGGGGTTAAAAAAGTTAGAATATAGAGGATACGACAGCGCAGGGATTGCGGTTTTGGACAAAGATATACTGGTGTACAAGCAACCAGGAAAAGTATCAAATTTAGAACAAAGTATTGATGAACATGTAGCAGGAAAAACCATTGGAATCGCTCATACCCGATGGGCTACCCATGGAGAACCTACACAAGAAAATGCACATCCTCATCCTTCTAACAATCAAGAAATTGTTTTGGTTCACAATGGAATCATAGAAAATTATAAGTTTTTAAAAAGCGAATTGATTGATGCAGGTTTTGTTTTTCATGGTCAAACAGATACTGAGGTTTTGGTGAATTATATTCAATTCATACAAGACAAGTATCAATTGAATATTGAGGCTGCAGTGAGTAAAGCTTTACAACAAGTAAATGGCGCCTATGCGTTGGCTATTCTTGATAAAAAAGAACCCCATAAAATGGTTGTGACTCGTAAGGGAAGTCCATTGGCTATTGGTTTGACAGATAGCAATGATGCGTTTTATGTGGCCTCTGATGCGATTCCAATTATAGAACATACTCAATCTCTTGTGTACCTAAATGACCATGAG
>NZ_JBDNAI010000067.1:0-10824 GCF_039768515.1 Wenyingzhuangia sp. | reverse complement strand
GGTGCCAATCGAAAGTCACAATTGTTTATTCATAAACCATAAAAAAAGCTCTCAAATTTATTGAGAGCTTTTATGCGGTCTGGACGGGACTCGAACCCGCGACCCCCTGCGTGACAGGCAGGTATTCTAACCAGCTGAACTACCAGACCGTTGCTGTTAGCGGTCGCAAATATACAACTAAATTCTAGTTACGCAACAAGAAAAAATAAATATTTAAAAAAAAGAAGGGATGTGTAAACACATCCCTTCTTAAATATTTTGAGGTTGTCTATTAAACAAATTTTAACCATGAACTATCTTGTTGATAATCTGTGATTAAACTTGTGCTTTCTTGAAAAGTTAAAGAACTGGCATAGGCAGTTGCTTCATGTTTTAAAGATGTAATACACTCATTTACTAAATTTGAACTAAACCCTTTATCTCCCAAATTAAGGACAAAGTTAGCAGAAACAACTCTACCAATAATCTTTCCTAGGTCTACCATTTTACGTTGTGGTAGTTCCATGTTCAAATTAAAATTTAGAACACTCTTAAAGAATTCAGATGATTTTAATGTCAAATCGTATCCACTTAAAAACTCAAATAGATTATTGATTTTCTGACGTTTCATTAATTTCATAATCGCTTCTGATATTTGGGTGTATAACATTTCGTTTGACCCTTCAAAAATGATAAAAGCTCTACTGTCCATAATTCCTCTAGCCCCAATATTTTCTTCCTTATATCCAGTTGATCCAGACACCTGAACTAAATTCTGAGCGGAAAAGTGCATCATGTCTGTCACCACTGCTTTCATACTATTTGCTTCTACTTGATCTGTGGCCAATTCGTTGTGAATACCACTGTGTTCAGCACTTCGGGCACACATAGAGGAACATACTGTAAAAGCTGCTTGGATATTGGCTATTTGCTCTCTTACCTTATCTAAGGCGAGTAAATTTTTACCTCCTACTATTCTAGTGTTACAGTGATCAATAGCTTCGTCCATCATTCTTTTAATGAATCCCATAGCCATACCAGGGAATTGCATTCTTGAGCGGTGCAATAGGTCTAACATCAATTTAATTCCTGTGCTGCCTCCTTCTAGTTTCTGATTTTCAGGAACGTTGAGGTCGAGAATATTGTTTCCGTATGGTATTGCATATAAACCAGCATTATTGTAGTACTCATCAACCATAACTCTTTGCTCAGGATCTTGGTTGTCAGCAATAAAAAAATCTATATCTCTACCCAATCTACCATCTTCCCCTTTTTTACGAGAAGTTATCAGCCAATAATCAGCTATTCCTGTAAGACCTTGCCAGTGCTTGTTTCCTTTGATATGGTATTTACCATCTTTTAATTGATTTGAGGTTTCCATGTTTAAAGCATCGGAACCAAAACCTGGTTCTGTAATCATCAAACCACCCATGTTTTGTTTTTCTAGAAAACGTTTGAAAATGGGAGCTTGAACTTCTGGCTTAGCATGTTTTGCTACTGGCTCTAGAAATAGTGCAATATTGATTCCAAAAGTTAATGATAGTGGCAAAGACTCGTAGGAAGCGGCTTCTAATACTCCTAAACATTCTTTTACTTTTACACCTCTTCCTCCATATTCAGTTGGAATGGCAACTGACAAAGGATTTTTTTCCATGATGTCTCTAAAAACTTGAGAAGGAAAGCCTCTCATTTGACTAAACTTGCCAATATCATCTTTTTGATAGAAAACACTTTTTAAAGTATCTTTAAAATCCTTTAGAAAGCTTTCGTATGAATCGTTTTTTTTATTGTTTGACATATAATTCTTTTGTCTTAAATTAAATTCTGAAACAAATATACAATACTTAAGATGTTTTCAATGATAATGAAGTCTATTATGGCTTATTTATAATTAATTTATAAAAATTTGAGTTGCTGTTTTAAATAATTTATTAATTTTGGTGTGTGAAAAATACAGAGACTACATATTTAACAACTTCTTTCTTTGCTACCCTTTGGGGTTGTCTTTGTTATTTGTATATATAAACCTAAAAATCTTGTAATTTAATTGATATGACTTTCATTAAAAATCAAGTACTGTTTTTTTTCTCAATCATTCCAACTTTCATATGAAAATTTTAAAATTCGGTGGTTCGTCAATCGCCTCAGCAGCAAATATTAATCTTGTTATAGATATTATTAAATCAAATTGTGAGCACACCAAAATTGCAGTGGTTTGTTCAGCAATTGACAAAACAACTGATGCCCTAAATGACATTGCCACAAAAGCACAAAGTCAAGATGATACTTATCCTCAAGAATTGTCTAAACTAGAAAACAATCACTTTGAAATTGTACGTGAATTGATAGCGATCAACCATCAAAGTGGAGTTTTAAGTGGGGTAAAGAAAATATTTAATGAATTAGAAAGTATCCTTGAAGGGGTTTTTCTGTTAAAAGAACTTTCTCCAAAGACCAGTGATAGCATACTAAGTTATGGTGAGTTTTTGTCTTCATTCATCATCACCAAAGCTTTGCAATGCAAAGAAATAGATGCAGTCTACAAAAATAGTGGAGAATTAATGATCACCAACGATCAATATGGACAAGCTATACCTATTATTGATCTGACAGATAGAAACATCAAAGCGTACTTTAACAGCAATCAACATAAAGTCACTGTTTTACCTGGTTTTACCGCTTGTAATTCACAGGGAGAAAGAACAACTTTAGGTCGAGGGGGATCTGATTACAGTGCAGCAATATTTGCTGCAGCTTTGGAAGTAGATCAATTAGAAATATGGACTGATGTGAGTGGTATGTTTACTGCCAATCCAACAATTGTCAAGCAAGCCAAACCGATAAAGTCATTGTCCTACAGCGAAGCTATGGAATTGTCCCATTTTGGAGCTTCGGTTTTATATCCACCAACTGTGCAGCCTGTCATGAGCAAAAACATACCTCTTTATATAAAAAATACTTTTCATCCTGAGGATGAGGGTTCTTTTATAACAAATGAGAGTATAAATAGCGAAGAGGTTGTAAAAGGAATTAGTCATATTGATAACATTGCCCTAGCTACTTTAGAAGGAAATGGGATGATTGGTATTTTGGGGGTATCAAAAAGATTATTTAGTGCCTTGTCTGAAAGACAGGTAAATGTAATCTTGATTACTCAAGCATCTTCCGAACATTCTATCTGTATCGCAATTGATGGAGATGAAGTTGAGAAAGCCGAAAGAGCAATTCAAGATGAATTTGCCTATGAAATTAGTCTAGGTAAAATAGATCCTTTACATATAAAAACGAAGATGTCTATTGTTGCCATCGTGGGAGAAGAAATGAAAAGTCATCAAGGAATTAGTGGTAGAATGTTTAGTGCATTAGGAAAAGATAATGTCAATATTCACGCGATTGCCCAAGGTGCATCTGAAAGAAACATTTCGACTGTGATTGATTCTAAAAATGTGAAAAAAGCTTTGAATGGTTTGCATGCTGAATTCTTCCAAGGACATATAACAAAGTTGAATCTCTTTGTAGTAGGAGTCGGTAATGTGGGTGCTAAGTTGCTTGAACAGATAGAGAAACAGAAAGCGTATTTATTAAATAAGTTACAGTTAAGTATTGAAGTTGTTGGAATGGCAAATTCCAAAAAGATGATGTTCAATAAAAATGGAATTGATATTTCTGCGAACTGGAAACAAAATCTAATTGAAAATGGAGAAGAATTAGATTTAGATTTATTTCACGAATACGTCAAAGAAATGAATTTAATAAACAGTGTTTTTGTAGACAATACTGCAAATGCGGACATTGCTGGCTTGTATGCTAGTTATTTAAAAGAGAGTGTAGGGGTAGTTACTTGTAACAAAATTGCTGCATCTTCAGAATATAGTGTCTATGCTGGATTGAAGAAAATAGCACAAGAGTACAATGCCCCTTACTTATTTGAAACGAATGTTGGAGCAGGCTTACCTATCATCAATACCTTGAACAACTTGGTGCAATCTGGAGATCAGATTTTAAAGATTCAGGCAGTTGCTTCAGGTTCATTAAACTTTATTTTTAACTCGTTTGTAGGTGACGCTAATTTTGCAAAAATTGTTGATGAAGCAGGAGATTTAGGGTTTACAGAACCTGATCCAAGAATCGATTTGAGTGGTGTTGACGTGGCTCGTAAAATTTTAATTTTGGCTCGTGAAAGCGGTGCTAAAATGAACTTAGAAGACATAGAAAACAAATCGTTTTTGCCAAAATCGAGTTTAGAAGCAGTATCTATTGAAGATTTCAAAAAGACTTTAATTGAGGAAGCAGCCCATTTTGATGCTATTAAAGAAAAAGCCGCAGCAAACAATGCCGAGCTTAAATACGTAGCTGAATTTGTGGGTGGAAAAGCAAATGTTTCTTTACAAGAAGTAGATAGTAAACATCCATTTTCTAACTTGCAGGGAAGCGATAATATTGTACTTTTTTTCACAGAAAGGTATCCGGAGTATCCATTGATTATTAAAGGTGCAGGAGCTGGAGCAGATGTTACTGCTTCTGGTATTTTTGCAGATATCATCAGAATTGGAAAAGGATAAGTTTGGTCTAGCCTTTAGCAGCTTTGCTGGTGTCAAAAGCTAAAACCCAAAAGCTATTAAAATGAATGAAATAAAATTATTTTGCCCAGGTACTATTGCAAATGTTTCTTGTGGTTTTGATGTACTAGGCCTTTGCTTATCTACTACTGGAGATCAGATGGTGGTTCGTAAAGTAGAAACTCCGGGGGTGAAAATAACAAAAATTGTAGGTCAAGATTTGCCATTGGCTACAGAAAAAAATGTTGCTGGTGTGGCAGTGTTGTCCATGTTGGAAAAGCTAAACAACAACACCGATGGTTTTGAAATTGAAATATACAAAAACATCAAACCAGGAAGTGGAATCGGAAGTTCTGCCGCGAGTAGTGCTGGTGCTGTTTACGGTGTTAACGAATTGTTAGGAAAACCTTATAGCAATCACGATTTGATAACGTTTGCGATGAAAGGCGAGGAATTAGCAAGTGGTGTTCCCCATGCAGACAATGTAGCCCCTGCATTATTAGGAGGGTTTACTTTGGTGCGTTCTACTGCACCTTTGGATGTGATAAAATTAAACACTCCCTCACAATTATACGCAACTGTTATTCATCCACAAATAGAAGTAAAAACGGCAGATGCACGTCAAATTTTAAAAAGTAACTTAAGATTAAAAACAGCGATCAAACAATGGGGCAATATCGGTGCTTTAGTTAGTGCATTGTATACCGAAGATTATGAGTTGTTGTCTCGCTCTTTGCAGGATGACATCATAGAGCCGATTCGATCTATTTTGATACCAGCATTTGATCTTGTTAAGGAGGAATCTAAAAAAGCAGGTGCATTGGGTTCAGGTATATCAGGATCAGGACCTTCTATTTTTGCTTTGAGCAAAGGGGAAGCAACTGCCTTAAAAGTAGCTGAGGCTATGAAAAAGGTTTATGATAAAGTAGGGGTTTCTTATGATGTGCATATTTCCAAAATTAATGACCAAGGAATTAAAATAATAGAATAAATAAAGTCTACTCTTCCTATCTTTTTGACATCAAAA
Organism: Wenyingzhuangia sp.; assembly: GCF_039768515.1. Taxonomy (NCBI): domain Bacteria; kingdom Pseudomonadati; phylum Bacteroidota; class Flavobacteriia; order Flavobacteriales; family Flavobacteriaceae; genus Wenyingzhuangia; species Wenyingzhuangia sp. Next base: position 5,259 of record NZ_JBDNAI010000067.1, on the reverse strand, counting down.
CTGAAAAAGAAGCGGAGGGTTGAATATTTTAAGTAGATAAAGAAAAAAACAGCATGAAATATTTTAGTTTAAATGAAAATGCCCCTGACGTATCTTTTAGAGATGCAGTAGTCAATGGTATTGCCCCTGATAGAGGTTTATATTTCCCTGAAAGTATATCACCATTGGCAAAGGAGTTTATAGATAACATAGAAAACTATAGTAATAATGAGATTGCCTACGAGGTAATTAAGCAGTTTATTGGTGATGAAATACCAGAACAGGATTTAAAAGAAATTATAGAGGAAACCTTATGCTTTGATTTCCCAATTGTACCCATTGAAGAAAATATAGGATCCCTAGAGTTATTTCATGGTCCAACAATGGCATTTAAAGACGTGGGTGGGCGTTTTATGGCTCGTTGTCTAGGATACTTTAACAAAAAAGAAAAAAACGACAAAGATATCACTGTATTGGTTGCCACATCAGGAGATACCGGAGGAGCAGTTGCTAGTGGTTTTTTAGGAGTTGAAGGCGTAAAAGTTGTTATTTTATATCCAAGTGGTAAGGTGTCAAACGTACAAGAAAAACAATTGACGACTCTGGGGCAAAACATTACAGCTCTAGAGGTAGAAGGAGCGTTTGATGATTGTCAAGATATGGTTAAAACTGCTTTTTTAGATCCATCTCTAGCTCCCTATAGAAATTTGACTTCCGCAAACTCTATCAATGTTGCTCGTTGGTTACCACAAGCTTTTTATTTTTTCTTTGCTTACAAGCAACTAAAAGATAAATCTAAAGACCTTGTGTTTTCTGTACCGAGTGGTAACTTCGGGAATATCTGTGCGGGTATGATTGGACAAAAGTTAGGACTTCCAATCAAGACATTTGTCACGGGAACAAATGTGAATAAAGTAGTACCTACCTATTTGGAAACGGGTGAGTATGAACCCAAACCTACGATTCAAACCATTTCCAATGCTATGGATGTTGGTGCTCCAAGTAATTTTATTAGAATAGAGAAACTACATGATTTTGATATAAATAAATTGAGAAAAAACTTAAAGGGTTATTCTTACACAGATGATGAAGCCACAAGAGCAATGGGTTATTTATACCAAAAATTCAATTATGTAGCAGAACCTCACGGTGCTATTGGGTATTTGGCATTGAAGAATTATTTAAAAACAACAAAAAACACTCAAGGTCTCTTTTTAGAAACAGCACACCCGGTAAAATTTATGGATGTTTTGTTTGAGGGAGTTGCTGAAACCATAGCCTTACCTGACCAGATAAAGGCTGTCATAGACAAACCAAAAGTATCTATAAAGATTTCAGATTATGAAGGTCTAACCGATTTTTTAAAATCTTAACTCAAGTTCTTCAGACAAGATTCTAAAATCCCCTTTTTGGGGATTTTTTTATTTATTTTTGTTAAACATATATATAAAAATGAAAAATACAGCACTTACTCATATACACGAAAAACTAGGGGCTAAGATGGTACCATTTGCAGGTTTTAATATGCCTGTACAGTATGAAGGCGTTAAAAAAGAGCATCAAACCGTAAGGAATGCAGTTGGTGTTTTTGATGTGTCTCATATGGGAGAGTTTTTGCTTGAAGGAAAAAATGCTTTAGCACTGATTCAAAAAATAAGCTCGAATGATGCCAGTAAATTAGCTGTAGGAGATGCTCAATATGCATGTATGCCTAATGAAATAGGAGGAATTGTTGATGATTTATTGATCTATCGTTTAAAAGAAGAATTATACATGTTGGTTGTCAACGCTTCTAATATTGAAAAAGATTGGGACTGGATAGAAAAGCAAAACAATTTGAACGTTTCGATGAGAAATCTTTCAGATGTTTACTCGCTTTTAGCTATTCAAGGACCGAAAGCGGTTGATGCCTTACAAAGTTTGACAACAGTTGATTTGTTATCCATACCTTTCTATAAGTTTGAGGTAGGAAATTTTGCTGGGTGTGAAAATGTCATCATCTCAGCAACAGGGTATACAGGTTCGGGGGGCTTTGAAATTTATTGTACAAATGACGAAGTTGCTCAAATTTGGGAAAGTGTATTTGAAGCAGGATCGGATTATGGAATACAGCCTATTGGATTAGCAGCACGTGACACTTTACGATTAGAAATGGGTTATTGTCTCTATGGTAACGACATCAATGATACTAGTTCACCTATTGAAGCAGGTCTGGGCTGGGTAACTAAATTCAACAAAGAATTCACAAACAAAGAAAAGATTGAAACTCAAAAGAGAGAAGGGGTCAAAAAAAAATTAGTAGGGTTTGAAATTTTAGAGAAAGGGATTGCAAGGAAAGATTATCCAATTGTTAATGTTCATGGAGATGGAATTGGTATTGTTACTTCAGGGACAATGTCACCAAGTTTAAATAAAGCCATTGGATTAGGGTATGTTAGGAGTGAATTTTCTAAATTTAATGATGAAATCTACATTCAAGTCAGAAAGAAGCAAATTAAAGCTAAAATTGTAAAACTACCTTTTTACAAAGGATAATCAAGAATTAAAATATGGAAATGATCTATGTGTTATTAAATTTATTGTTGGGAGGAGCTTTTGGTTTTGTCATTGCAAAAAAAATAAGTGGTTTACAAGCAGATAAACATCTATCTAATACTCAGGAAAAAATCAATTTACTTCAAAAGGAAAAAGACCTTTACGAAGAAAGAGCCGAAGAAAAAATTTCCAGTTTGGAGTTGTTATTGATAGAAAACAAACAAGAGCAACAAAGACTTTTAGAGGAGGCAAAAAAAGAATTAGAAACGTTAAGAAATCAAAAAGAATCTCAATTGAGTGATTTGGGAGAGGAAAAACAAGCTATTGCAGTTGCTCTAGAAAGAGCCAACGCAAAAGTGGAAGAAATCACAAAAGATTTAAAAGAAAATAAAAATGAAATAGAAAAACTGCAAGAAAAGTTTACCAAAGAATTTGAAAACCTTGCCAATAAAATATTAGAAGAGAAATCTAAAACTTTTTCTACTCAAAATCAGAAAAACATTACTGATATTTTAAAACCATTACAGGATAAAATACAGTCTTTTGAAAAGAAAGTTGAAGACACTAATAAAGAAGGTATTGAGAGAAATTCAACTCTGAAAGCACAAATTGAAAGTTTAAGGCACTTAAACAATCAGATGAATAAGGATGCAGAGAACTTGACTAGAGCCTTAAAAGGCGATAGTAAAACTCAGGGGAACTGGGGTGAAATGATTTTAGAACGAGTTCTTGAAAAATCTGGTTTAGAAAAGGGCAGAGAATATGAATTAGAAAAAAGTTTTGATACAGATATAGAATCCAAAACTCGATTAAGACCAGATGTCATCATCAATTTACCCGAAAACAGAAAAATGATTGTCGATTCAAAGGTGACATTAACAGCTTACGAAAAATTAGTGAACTGCCAAGATGAGACAGAACAATTACAATACACCAAAGAGCACTTATTGTCATTAAATAGACACATCGAACAATTGAGTGCTAAGAAATACTCAGAATTATATCAAATAGCATCACCAGATTTCGTACTGATGTTTATTCCTATTGAACCCGCATTTGCTTTGGCCTTAGAACAAGATAATGATTTGTATAATAAAGCATTCGTCAAAAATATTGTTATTGTAACACCAAGTACTTTATTGGCTACTTTGCGAACTATCGAGAGCATGTGGAAAAATGAAAAACAACAAAAGAATGCACTTGAGATTGCCACGCAAGCAACTCGCCTTTATGAACAATTTGTATCTCTTACAGAAGAATTGATTAAATTAGGAAAACAATTAAAAACTGTTGAAGGTACCTATGAAACCACAATGAAGAAACTGACTGGAAAGGGTAACTTGATCAATAAAATAGAAAAATTAAAGGGTTTAGGAATCAAAACGAATAGCAAAGAGTTTAATCAAAAATTACTTGAAAGAGCCTCGGAAGATTTGTAAAAAAATAATTTTAATGGGGTAACAAATTGATATTAAATAAAGTAAATGTATGATTGAAAAAATTTAATTTTTTCTTTTGCAATACAGCGAGTTTGCCTTATATTTGCATCCGCAATGGCGAGGTAGCTCAGTTGGTTAGAGCGTCGGATTCATAACCCGGAGGTCACGAGTTCAACTCTCGTTCTCGCTACAAGTTCTTTATAAGAAATTACCAAATAAAAATAAGCGAAAGTAGCTCAGTTGGTAGAGCGTCAGCCTTCCAAGCTGAATGTCGCCGGTTCGAACCCGGTCTTTCGCTCAATTTTTTTGAATATATAATAATAAGCGAAAGTAGCTCAGTTGGTAGAGCGTCAGCCTTCCAAGCTGAATGTCGCCGGTTCGAACCCGGTCTTTCGCTCAATTTTAAATATATATTCTACTCACGCGAAAGTAGCTCAGTTGGTAGAGCGTCAGCCTTCCAAGCTGAATGTCGCCGGTTCGAACCCGGTCTTTCGCTCAAACAACACCATTGACTTGGTGTTTTTTTTTAGATGACCATTCGGGGTGTAGCGTAGCCCGGTCATCGCGCCTCGTTTGGGACGAGGAGGTCGCAGGTTCGAATCCTGCCACCCCGACAACTTTTAGTATCATATCCATTCAAAACCTTGATAACAGTATGTTTATCAAGGTTTTTTGGTTTTTAGCGCTCATACAATTTGATTGATTTAAAACAAACAAGCTGCTATTAGACTGCCGTACGACGAAAATTAAGGAAAACTTCTGCGATGTTCAATATTCTGTCTAAGCGACAACGATCATAAGGTAAAACAGAAATGAATTTTTGTATTCTATAATGACAACAAATGAGAAAGGGGCAGGAATCAGTTTGATAAGAAAAGTCAAAATTGCAATTAGGAATTCTGACAAAAACTGAGGAAAAGGAACAACTATTGAAGCAAGAACAAACGATTATTTAAGCCAGGTTAAAAAAAAGGAGTTAGTTAAACTTAAAAACAGTCAATACTTAAAATAAGTAGCTGTCCTCCCATGAAATTAAATCAATAATCAAATTCATATTTAAGAGAAACTATAGAGGTCTATTTCTTAAGAAAGATCTTACCATGTCATTTATCACGTCATACTTTTGCAACCTCGATTACATTAACGAGTGTAGTACCAATTGAAACATTGTCTTGACTTCTGGGATATTTTAGAATCTCTATAATTCAAATTTTTGCTAAAGTTATTGAAAGAAAAGTTTTTGCGGATTTGTAAGTTCTAATAAAGAAATTTAATTACATACAATAAATGAGTTCTGGTTTACGAT
>NZ_JBDNAI010000066.1:0-3335 GCF_039768515.1 Wenyingzhuangia sp. | reverse complement strand
TCAAAAAATACTGGAAAAGTGTTGAAGAACTAAAAGATAGTTCTGTTGTTGAAACGCTAAGTAAAAATGAATTTGTAGAAAACATTCCTACAGATGACTTTTTAGGTGATAAAGAAACACTTGAGACTTCTGCTACTTCGCGTAGAGACTTCTTAAAGTATGTTGGCTTTACAACCGCAGCAGCATCTTTAGCTGCCTGTGAAGGACCGGTAATTAAATCGATTCCTTATGTTGTAAAACCAAACGACATTATTCCTGGAGTTGCAGACTGGTTTGCAACAACCGTAGCAGATGGATACGATTTTGCAAATGTTTTAGTAAAAACAAGAGAAGGTCGTCCTATCCAAATCATGCCCAACAAAGAGGCAAATGGAACTACAAATGCAAGAGTGCAAGCTTCTGTGTTGTCTTTGTATGATGAAAGCCTTCGTTTGAAAGAACCTACCAAAGGAGGTAATGCAATTTCATGGGCAGATGCCGATGCAGAAATTGGAACTACCCTAGCAGCCCTAAGAGATGCAAAAAAGCCGGTTGTTTTATTAACAGGTACCATGGCAAGTCCTTCTTCCTCAAAAATTGTAGAAGAATTTACAGCAGCGTATCCAAATGTAAAGCATGTGGTGTACGATGCCGTATCAGAAAGTGGTGCTGCAGATGCTTTTCAAGAAGTTTACGGTAGAAGAGCATTGCCAAACTATCACTTAGACAAAGCCGAGGTAATTGTTTCATTTGAAGCAGATTTCCTAGGGGATTTTCATGGAGGTTTTGAGAAAGCATATGTCGCTGGAAGAAAGCCAGAAAATGGAAAAATGTCTTACCATGTTCAATTAGAAAGTAACATGTCATTAACGGGTGCTAATGCCGACAAGCGTATGGTTGTAAAACCATCCGATCAAGTGTTTGCGCTTTTAAATTTATACAACGCTATCTCTGGGAACAAGGTAGCTTCCAAAGCTACTGCCCAAGATGCAGCCATTAAAAAATTAGCAACTACCTTGCAGAAGGCGGGTTCTAAAGCTGTTGTTTTAACAGGTTTAAATGATAAAAATGCACAATTAATTACTTTAGAAATCAATCGGATTTTAGGAAGTGAAATTATAGATGTAACAAATACCTTAAACATTCGCCAAGGAAACGATGCTGATGTTGCGCAAATGATTGCAGATTTGAAATCTGGAGCGCTTGCAGGGCTTATCTCATACAATGTAGATCCTGTTTATAGTTTAGCAAATGGGCAAGCGTTTGCAACGGCTTTACAAGATAAATTTTCAGTTGCAATTGCTGTCGAGAATACCGACACCGTTGCTGCTTCAAATTATGTATTACCCGCAACTCACTTTTTAGAGAGCTGGGGCGATGTCTCTATCTCGGAAGAAAACTATAGTTTGGTACAGCCAACCATTCAAAAACTATTCAAAACAAGACAAATTCAAGAAATTTTACTCGCTTGGTCAGGAAGTTCAACTTCTTACTACGAGTACTTAAAATCTTTTTGGTCTGCAAATGTGTTGGACGGAGCTTCATGGAATACTGCATTGCACAATGGTTTCTTTACAAAAGAAGTTTCCAAAACGGTTGCATTAAAATCGGTATCACTCTCAGATGCTACTGCCGCTTTGTACCGCTCAGTAAAAGCTTCAGAATTTGAATTGGTGCTTTATACTTCTACTGGTTTAGGAGATGGAAAACAAGCAAACAACCCTTGGTTGCAAGAATTTCCAGATCCATTAACCAGAGCTTCTTGGGACAATTACATTACTATGTCCATGGCAGATGCCAAGAGATTAGGTTTTTCAAATCCAGTAAAAGATAACGGTGCGATTGACGGAGATTATGCAAATTTGACACTTAATGGAGTCACTGTTGCCAATGTTCCTGTTTTAATCCAACCCGGTCAAGCGCCAGGATCTATCGGTCTTGCCTTAGGGTATGGTAGAACACTCGGTTTTAAAGATGAAATGAAAGTAGGAGTCAATGCCTACCCATTATACATAGATGCGAACACAGTTCAATACGGTGTTGCGATCGAAAAAGTAAGTGGAACCCATAAATTTGCTTGTACACAAGTACAAAAAACAATTGCAGGACGTCACGATATCTTAAAAGAAGTTTCTTTAAAAGATTATGTGAATATCGATCCAAAAGACCACAAGAACGGTTGGAACATTCCAGCGATGGTTTCTTACGATCACCAGGAAGTAGAAGCAAAGTCCATTGATTTATGGGCAGAGCACAATCGAGAAGTTGGACACCATTTTAATCTTTCTATCGATTTAACCTCTTGTACAGGTTGTGGATCCTGTGTTGTAGCATGTCATGCAGAAAATAATGTACCGGTAGTTGGTAAAAATGAAGTACGAGTAGGTAGAGATATGCACTGGTTGCGTATTGATAGATACTATTCTTCAGGAGTAGAAGAAGACTATAAAGCAGCAACAGGTCACGAGCCAACCTCTCCAAAAGTGAGAAAGTTTGCCACAGACGAATTGGGCTTAAGTAGAGCTGATATGTACGCTGCCATTGAAACAGAGGCAGAAAACCCTCAAGTTTCTTTCCAGCCTATGATGTGTCAGCACTGTAACCACGCTCCTTGTGAGACGGTTTGTCCAGTAGCTGCAACAACACACAGTAAACAAGGTCAAAATCACATGGCTTACAACAGATGTGTGGGAACAAGATATTGTGCAAACAACTGTCCATATAGAGTACGTCGTTTCAACTGGTTCAATTACTCGAACAACAATGAGTTTGACTTCCACATGAACAACGAATATGGTAAAATGGTTTTAAATCCAGATGTTGTTGTGCGTTCAAGAGGGGTAATGGAAAAATGTTCTATGTGTATTCAAATGACACAAGCTACCATTTTGAAAGCCAAAAAAGAAGGAAGAAAAATTGAAGCAGGAGAATTTGCTACAGCTTGTTCATCAGCATGTACAACTGGATCTTTACAGTTTGGTGATGTGAACAATGAGAAAGAAGTTGTTACAAAATTAGCCGCAGATAAAAGAGCCTATCATGTTTTAGATTATCTACAAACGAAACCGAATGTAGTGTATCAAGTGAAGGTGAGAAATACAAACGAAGCGTAATTAAAAATTAAGATATAAAAATATGTCTCATTACGAAGCATCCATTAGAGAACCTTTAGTATTAGGTGATAAAAGTTATCACGATATTACGGAAGATATTGCAAAACCTATTGAAGGTAAGGCAAATAAAAATTGGTATATAGCTTTCTATATTTCCTTAGCAGCCATGTTATGGGGATTTGGTTGTATCTTTTATACTGTTGGAACCGGAATTGGGGTTTGGGGATTGAACAAGAACATTGG